>NZ_JBFTPS010000013.1:0-135295 GCF_056398605.1 Variovorax sp. 01T432 | reverse complement strand
CCCTGGGACGGCAAGGCCTTCGGCGACCTGATGGTCAAGGGCCCCTGGGTGGTCAAGGAATACTTCAAGGGCGAAGGCGGCGATCCGCTGGTCAAGGATGACGAGGGCCGCGGCTGGTTCCCCACCGGCGACGTCGCCACCATCGACCCCGACGGCTACCTGCAGATCACCGACCGCAGCAAGGACGTGATCAAGTCCGGCGGCGAATGGATCAGCTCCATCGACATCGAGAACATCGCCGTCTCCCATCCCTGCGTGGCGATGGCGGCGTGCATCGGCGTGGCGCACCCGAAGTGGGACGAGCGCCCGATCGTGGTCGTGGTGAAGAAGCCCGGTTCCGAGCTGACTTGTGCGGAACTGCTGGGCTTCTACCAGGGCAAGACCGCGAAGTGGCAGATCCCGGACGACGTGGTTTTCGTCGATGCGATTCCGCTGGGGGCCACCGGCAAGATCCTCAAGACTCGGTTGCGCGAACAACTGCGCGACTACAAGTTGCCCGCTGTTTGAGGCAACCTACCGGCGGGTAGGATTCCGCCTGTCGCATGGGCGATAGCCGAGGCCCCCTTGCGCCGTTTCTTACGGGCATTCCCTGAGCGTTGCCCCTGCAAAGACTTGTACCCTGCAGCCTGTTCCGAGACCACTGACCAGGAGACAACTTCCATGAAATTTGCATTCAAGCTCGCAGCCATCGCGGTGATGATGGTTGGCGCCGGCAGTGTCTTCGCCCAGAAGGGCGAGACCGTCAAGATCGCCATGATCGAAGGCCTGTCGGGCCCCTTCGCGAATGTCGGGCAGAACCAGCTCAAGAGCTGGCAGTTCGTGGCGGAACACCTGACGCCTGAAGAAAATCCGGCCGGGGTCAAGTTCGAGATCACGGGCATGGACAGCAAGAGTTCCCCCCAGGAGGCGCTCAATCTCCTCAAGTCGGCCAGTGACCAGGGTTTCCGGTACATCACGCAGGGCAACGGATCGAACGTGGCGGTGCCCTTGTCCGATGCCGTCGGCAAGGCCAACGAGCGCAACCCGGGCAAGGAAATCATCTACCTGAACTACGCGGCGGTCGACCCGGTGCTCACCAACGAGAAGTGCAACTACTGGCACTTCCGCCTGGACGCCGACACCTCGATGAAGATGGAAGCGCTGACCACCTTCATGAAGGACCAGCCGCACGTCAAGAAGGTCTACCTCATCAACCAGAACTATTCGCATGGCCAGCAGGTCGCCAAGTACTTCAAGGAAGGCCTGGCGCGCAAACGCCCGGACGCCCAGATCGTCGGCGACGATCTCCATCCCCTGGGTCAGGTGAAGGACTTCGCGCCCTACGTCGCCAAGATCAAGCAGTCCGGCGCCGACACCATCGTGACCGGCAACTGGGGCCAGGACATGACCCTGCTGATCAAGGCCCTGAACGACGCCGGGCTGAAGGTGCCCGTCTATGCCTACTACGCAGGCGTCTCCGGCACGCCGACGGCCCTGGCATCGGGTGGCGATCTGGAGGTCTATCAGATCGCCTACAACCACTCCAACTATCCGGGCCGCCTCGGTTCGCTGATGAACGAGTTCCAGCAGAAGCTCGGCGATGACTTCTATACCTTCTCGATCTACAACGCGATGGTGATGCTGAGCAACGCGATGGCGAAGGCGAAATCGACCGATCCCGTCAAGGTCGCGGCCGCACTGGAAGGTCTGAAGTTCAAGGGCTTCAACGGCGAGAGCGAAATGCGCAAGACCGACCATCAGCTGCAGCAGGGCCTCTGGATCTCCAAGTGGCAGAAGGTCGACGCCAAGAACAAGTACAGCGTGGAAAAAACCGGCTACACCTTCGCTCCCGTGAAGTATCTCGAGCCCTACATCGCCAGCACGCCGACCTCGTGCCAGATGAAGCGTCCCTCGGCCTCGGCTTCCTGAGACCTCTTCTTGTTCCAACGCGCCGGCGGGTGATGTGAATCGCTCACCGGCGTTCTTTTTGTGGGGCAGGCCCGGCGCCTCGAACCCGCGACGGTGAACTGATGGAATTCTTCACGATCTCCCTGCTGAACGGACTCAGCTATGGGTTGCTGCTCTTCATGCTGAGTTCGGGCCTGACCCTGATCTTCAGCATGATGGGCGTGCTCAACTTCGCGCACACGAGCTTCTACATGCTGGGCGCTTATTTCGCCTACACGATCTCCGGCGTGATCGGCTTCTGGCCGGCGCTGGTGCTTGCGCCGCTTCTGGTGTTCGCGATCGGCGCGGCCTTCGAGCGCTACTGCCTGCGGCGCGTTCACAAGTTCGGCCACGTGCCGGAGCTCCTGCTGACTTTCGGACTTTCCTACCTGATCCTCGAGGTGGTGCAACTGGTCTGGGGCAGGTCGGTCGTTCCGTATGGCCTGCCGCACGCGCTGGAGGGCCCCTTGTTCACGATCTACGGCACCCAGTTCCCGAAGTCCAAGTCCTTCATCATGCTCATCGCGATCCTGATGCTGGTGGCGGTGTGGCTGCTGCTGACACGCACGCGCATCGGCCTGGTCATCCAGGCCGCGCTCAAGCATCCCGAAATGGTCGAGGCGCTGGGCCACAACGTGCCGCGTGTCTTCATGCTCGTGTTCGGCGGCGGTGCCGCCCTGGCGGCCCTGGCTGGCGTGATCGGCGGCAACACCTACGTCACCGAGCCGGCCATGGCCACCGCGGTCGGTTCGATCATCTTCGTGGTCGTGGTCGTCGGCGGCATGGGGTCGCTGGCGGGCGCCTTCCTGGCGTCGCTGCTGATCGGCCTGATCCAGACCTTCGCGGTGGCGATGGACCAGTCGCTGGCGGGCGGGCTGCAGGCCCTGGGCGTGACGGTCTCCAGCCAGACGTTCGCGTACGAGCTGCTCGACCTCAAAATCTCGCAGATGGCGCCGATCCTGCCCTACCTCTTCCTGGTGCTGATCCTGATCTTCCGCCCCAAGGGCCTGCTCGGCACGCGTGAGGACTGAAAGAATGACCACCATCACGACAACGCCGGCCGCAGTGCGCCGCCGGCAACCGGCCTGGAGCCCCAGGCGGGCCATCGTCTGGGCGTTCTTCGCGCTCGGGCTGATCGTGGCGCCGCTCGTCTTTCGCACCAGCCTCTCGCTGACGATGCTGTCCCAGATGGGCTACCTGATCATCATCTGCCTGAGCTACAACATCCTCTTCGGCCAGGGCGGAATGCTGAGCTTCGGGCATGCCGTCTATACCGGGATGGGCGCCTTCATCGCCATCCACACGATGAATCTGGCGACCGCCGGCAAACTGCCGGTGCCGCTGGTGCTGATTCCGCTGGTCGGCGGCGCCGGCGGGATGTTCTTCGCGATCCTGCTGGGCTTCGTGACGACCAAGAAGTCCGGCACCACCTTTGCCATGATCACGCTCGGCATTGGCGAGCTCGTGGCCTCGATGGCGCTGATGTTCCCGGGCTTCTTCGGCGGAGAAGGGGGTGTCACGACCAACCGGGTGTATGGGACGCCCTTCTTCGGCCTGACTTTCGGCCCGCAGATCCAGGTGTACTACCTGATCGCCATCTACTGCTTCATCTGCACGGCCCTCATGTATGCGTTCACGGGTACACCCCTGGGCCGCATCCTCAACGCGGTGCGCGACAACCCCGAGCGGGTCGAATTCATCGGCTACAACACCCAGCGCGTGCGCTATTTCGCGTTCATCATCGCGGGCTTCTTCGCCGGCATCGGCGGCAGCCTGGCGGCGATCAACTTCGAGATCGTCAACGCCACCGACAGCCTCAGCGGCATACGCTCCGGCGGCTACCTGCTGTTCACCTTTCTCGGCGGGGCGGTCTTCTTCTTCGGTCCCATGATCGGCGCCGTGCTGCTGGTCTTCGCCTCGGTCATGCTGTCGGAGCTCACCAAGGCCTGGCTGCTGTATCTGGGCCTGGTGTTCCTGTTCATGGTGATGTATGCGCCGGGCGGCGTCGCCAGCCTGATCATGATGAACCTGCGCGTGGCCAAATTCGGCCGCTTCAAGCCCTTCTGGACGCTCTACGCCGGGCTCCTGGCCACGGGCGCGCTTCTCGTGGTCGGCGTCGCGGCGATCGTGGAGATGGTCTACCACGTGCAATTGAGTTCCGCCCTCGGACCGGAGGTCGAGTTCGCCGGGCTCATGCTCGACACGACGCTTGCCTCCAGCTGGCTTGGCGCGGCGCTCGTGGCGCTGGTGGGGCTGGGCCTGCTCGAACTGGTGCGCCGGCGCTTCGCGCGGGCCTGGGGCCACGCGCAGGAAGAGATCGAGGCGGAAATCAAGCGCCGGGAGGCCGCGACGGCGGAGCGCAGACCAGCATGACCTACGCACTCGAACTCAAGAAGCTGCGCAAGAGCTTCGGCAAGACCGACATCATCCGCGGCGTCGACCTGGCGGTGCGGGCCGGCGAGCGCATCGCGGTGATCGGCCCCAACGGCGCGGGCAAGTCGACCTTGTTCAATCTCATCAGCGGGCGGCTGTCGCCGAGCAGCGGAGAAGTGCTTCTCAACGGGCAGCGCATCGACGGCATGAGGCCCTACGAGATCAATCGTCTCGGGCTCTCGCGCAGCTTCCAGATCACCAACATCTTCCCGAAGCTCAGCGTGTTCGAGAACCTGCGCTGCGGCGTGCTGTGGAGCCTGGGCTACCGCTACACCTTCCTGCGCTTTCTATCGAGGCTCGACGACGCCAACGAGCGCACCGAGGAGCTGATGCGGCAGGTCGGACTCGAAAGAAAGCGTGACGTGCCGGCCGTCAACCTGACCTATGCCGAGCAGCGCGCGCTGGAGATCGGCGTCACCATCGCCGGCGGTGCCGGCGTGATCCTGCTCGACGAGCCCACGGCCGGCATGAGCAAGACCGAAACGGCGCACTTCATCGCGCTGATCAAGCAGGTCACCGTCGGCAAGACGCTGCTGACCGTGGAGCATGACATGGGCGTGGTGTTCGGCCTGGCCGACAAGATCGCGGTGGTCGTCTACGGCGAGATCATCGCCTTCGACACGCCCGCGGCGGTGCGCGCCAATGCGCGCGTGCAGGAAGCCTACCTGGGCTCGTCCGTTGCCGAAGCGCAGGGCGGAGGACATTGACATGCTGAAACTCGAGGACGTCCACGCGTATTACGGCAAGAGCCATGTGTTGCATGGCGTTTCGTTCAGTGTCGGCGCGGGTGAGATCGTCGCGCTGCTCGGGCGCAACGGTTCGGGCCGCTCGACCACCGCCAAGGCCATCATGGGCCTGGTGCATGCCGAGGGCGGCCTGCACTGGAACGGGCAGGACATCCTGCGCCGCAAGGCCTACGAGATCGCCCACATGGGCATCGGCTATGTGCCCGAGAACCGCGACATCTTCCCCAAGCTCACCGTTCACCAGAACCTGCTGCTGGGCCAGAAGGGCAAGGGGAAGGGCAGCCGCTGGTCCTTCGAGGACATGTACGGCATGTTCCCGCGGCTGCGGGAGCGGCAGCACACCGAGGCCGGCGTGCTCTCCGGCGGCGAGCAGCAGATGCTGACCCTGTGCCGCACGCTGATGGGCGACCCCGACCTGATCATCATCGACGAGCCGACCGAGGGACTCGCCCCCAAGATCGTCGAACTCGTGGGGCAGTATCTGCGCACGCTGAAGGACAAGGGCATCTCGGTGCTGCTGATCGAGCAGAAGCTGACGATCGCGATGCAGATCTCCGACCGCGCGCTGGTCATGGGGCACGGCAGCATCGTCTTCGACGGCACGCCCGACAGCCTGCGCGCCGACGCCGCGATCCGCAAGGAATGGCTGGAGGTCTGAGTCCCGGTAGCGACTGGACCTGATTGTCCGGTCACGCGAAACGCCTAGAATTTCACAAAAAAAGAACGCCCGTGCTTTTTGCGCCCGCGATTCGTTTTTTCCCGATCCTCCTCCCATCCCAAAGGAACGCAGCATGACGGCTGAATACAAAGTGCTCGGCGATGTCGCCGTGATCACGCTGAACAACCCGCCGGTCAACGGCCTCGGCTTCTCGACGCGTATCGGCGTCACCGACGGGCTGTCCAAGGCCAACGCCGATCCCGCCGTCAAGGCCATCGTCATCACCGGCGAGGGCAAGGCCTTCTCCGGCGGCGCCGACATCAAGGAATTCGGCACGCCCAAGGCGTTGCAGGAGCCCAACCTGCTGAGCGTGATCCTCTCGCTGGAGAACTCGTCCAAGCCGATCGTCGCCGCGATCCATTCCGTGTGCATGGGCGGCGGGCTCGAACTGGCCATGGGTTGCCACTACCGCATCGTCGCGCCCGGCACCAGCATCGCGCTGCCGGAAGTCAAGCTCGGCCTGCTGCCCGGCGCAGGCGGCACGCAGCGCCTGCCGCGCCTGCTGGGCGTCGAGACCGCGCTCAACATGATCGTGAGCGGCGAAGCCGTCAAGAGCGAGGTGCTCGCGAACCTGCCCGGCCAGAAGCTGTTCGACAAGATGGCCGGCTCGGCCGAGTCGCTGTTCGACGAGGCCATCGAGCTCGCGAAGGCGGTGGCCGGCAAGACGGGCGAGATGCCGCTGGTGCGCAACCTGCCTTGCTACCACCCCCAGGGCGACGCCTACTTCCAGTTCGCGCGCAACATGGTCGGCGGCATGTCGAAGAACTATCCGGCGCCGCTCAAGTGCGTCGATGCCGTCCAGGCCGCGACCCGGATGAAGTTCGACGAAGGCATGGCCGAGGAGCGCCGCCTCTTCACCGCGCTGATGTTCACGCCCGAATCCCTGGCGCTGCGCCACCTGTTCATGGCCGAGCGCGCGGCCTCGCGCATTCCCGACGTGCCGGAAGACACGCCCCAGCGCGCCATCAAGTCGGTCGGCGTCATCGGCGCGGGCACCATGGGCGGCGGCATCTCGATGAACTTCCTGAACGCGGGCATCCCCGTGAAGATCCTCGAGATGAAGCAGGAGGCGCTCGACCGCGGCGTCGCCACGATCAGGAAGAACTACGAGGCCCAGGTCAAGAAGGGCAAGCTCAAGCAGGACAAGTACGAGCAGCGCATGGCGCTTCTGAGCACCACGCTCGACTACGACGACCTGAAGGACGCCGACCTGATCATCGAAGCCGTGTTCGAGGAACTGGGCGTCAAGGAAAAGGTGTTCAAGGAGCTCGACCGCGTCGCCAGGCCCGGTGCCATCCTGGCCTCCAACACTTCCACGCTCGACGTCGACAGGATCGCGGCATTCACCCAGCGCCCGCAGGACGTGGTCGGCATGCATTTCTTCAGCCCGGCCAACGTGATGAAGCTGCTGGAAGTCGTGCGCGGCAAGCAGACCGCCAAGGACGTGCTGGCCACCGTG
The DNA here is from genome assembly GCF_056398605.1 of Variovorax sp. 01T432. Classification (NCBI taxonomy): domain Bacteria; kingdom Pseudomonadati; phylum Pseudomonadota; class Betaproteobacteria; order Burkholderiales; family Comamonadaceae; genus Variovorax; species Variovorax sp. 01T432. Next base: position 128,013 of record NZ_JBFTPS010000013.1, on the reverse strand, counting down.
ATGTCGCTCGCCAAGAAGATCAAGAAGACGGCCGTCGTCTCCGGCGTGTGCGACGGCTTCATCGGCAACCGCATGATCGAGCAGTACTCGCGCCAGGCCGGCTTCCTGCTGGACGAGGGCGCCACGCCGCAACAGGTCGACCGCGCGATCGAGAAGTTCGGCTTCGCCATGGGCCCGTTCCGCATGGGCGACCTGGCGGGCAACGACATCGGCTGGGCCATCCGCAAGCGCCGCGCCACCGAGCGCGCCGACATGAAGTACAGCCGCACGGCCGACAAGCTCTGCGAACTGGGCCGCTTCGGCCAGAAGACCGGGGCAGGGTGGTACGACTACCAGGCCGGCAAGCGCGATGCGATCCCGTCCGAACTCGTCAACAGGATGATCGAGGACCACCGCAAGGAACTGGGCATCACGCCGCGCAAGATCTCCGACGAAGAGATCGTGCAGCGCCTGGTCTATTCGCTGGTCAACGAAGGCGCGCACATCCTGGAAGACGGCATCGCCTCGAAATCCGGCGATATCGACATGGTCTACCTCACCGGCTATGGCTTCCCGCTCTGGCGCGGCGGCCCGATGCACTACGCCAACCAGGTCGGCCTGTTCAACGTGGCCGAGGCCATGAAGCGCTTCGCGAAGAACCCGCACGACGACGCGAGCTTCTGGCAGCCCGCGCCGCTGCTGCAGAAGCTGGTGGCCGAAGGCAAGACATTCGCATGAGCCGCGGCTCGCTCTACCTCACGCGCTCCGTCCTCCGCCTGCCAGGGGGCGTGCTGTGATCCGGCGCGTCCTGCTGGCCCTGGCCGGGATTGTTCTGCTCCTGGTCGTGGCCCTGGGCATCGGCGTGTGGCGCACGCCGTCGCGCCAGCTGGCCGTGGCTCCGGCGCCCAAGCTGCCGATCGATGTCGAGGCCGCCGCGAGGCGGCTGGCCGGCGCGATCTCGATTCGCACCGTTTCCAGCCTCGACGACGTGAGCCAGAACAACGTCGAGTTCGACAAGCTGCACGCCTACCTCGAACAGCAGTTTCCGAAGGTTCACGCCACGCTGAAGCGGGAAGTGGTGGGTTCGAAGGCGCTGCTCTATACCTGGACGGGGTCCGACCCCACCGCCAAGCCCATCGCGCTCATGGCGCACCAGGACATGGTGCCGATCGCGCCGGGCACCGAGAAGGCGTGGACGCACGATCCGTTCAGCGGCGACATCCAGGACGGTTTCATCTGGGGCCGCGGCACGCTCGACAACAAGAGCAACCTGTTCGCCCAGATGGAGGCCGTCGAACTGCTGATCGGCAGCGGCTTCCGGCCGAGGCAGACCATCTACCTCGTGATGGGTGACGACGAGGAGGTCAGCGGCCTGCGCGGCGCGCTGCCGATCGCCGTGCTGCTGAAGTCGCGCGGCGTGAAGCTCGACTGGGTGCTCGACGAAGGCCTGCTCGTGCTGGACGGCGTCATGCCCGGCCTGTCGAAGCCGGCCGCGCTGATCGGCCTGGCCGAGAAGGGCTACGGCACCTTCTTCCTCTCGCTCGACACCGCCCCCGGGCATTCGTCGATGCCGCCCGCGCACAGCGCCATCGGCAGCATGAGCGCCGCCCTGGCGCGCCTGGAGGCAACGCCGATGCCCGGCGCGATCAAGGGCGTGGCCGGCCAGATGTTCGGCGCGCTCGCGCCGGAGATGAGCGGGCTCAATCGCGTGCTGCTGTCCAACCTCTGGCTCACCGCGCCCCTGGTCCAGGGCCAGCTCGAGAAGAGCCCGAGCAGCAACGCCATGCTGCGCACCACCACCGCGCTCACCATCGTTCGCGCCGGCAACAAGGACAACGTGCTGCCCGGGCGGGCCGAAGCCGCCGTCAACTTCCGCATCCTGCCCGGCGACACCATCGACAGTGTGGAAGCCCACCTGCGCAAGGCCCTGGGCAACGACGCGATCCAGATCAAGCGCTACCCGGGCAACTCGGAGGCCTCGCCGGTGTCGCCCACCGACAGCGACGGCTATCGGTCCATCGAGCAGGCCGTGCGGCAGGTGTTTCCGGATGCCGTCGTGGCGCCGGGCCTGATGACGGCCGCCACGGATTCGCGCCATTTCAGCATCCTGAGCGATTCGGTCTACCGCTTCTCGCCCTTCCGCCTCAAGGGCGAAGACCTGGCCCGCTTCCATGGCACCAACGAACGCCTTGCGGTCGCCAACTACGGCGAGATGATCCAGTTCTATCACCAGCTGCTGCGCAACACCGCACAGCCTCAGTAATCGTCATTCCTCTTCTTCAAAGGACTTTCATCATGACCAGCGCCGTCATCGTCTCCACCGCCCGCACGCCGCTCGCCAAGAGCTGGAAGGGCGCCTTCAACATGACGCACGGCGCCACGCTCGGCGGCCATGCCGTGCACCACGCCGTGGCGCGCGCGGGCATCGACGGCGCCGAGGTCGACGACGTGATCATGGGCTGCGCCACGCCCGAAGGGGCCACCGGCTCCAACATCGCGCGCCAGATCGCGCTGCGCGCCGGACTGCCCGTCACCACCTCCGGCATGACCATCAACCGCTTCTGCTCGTCGGGCCTGCAGACCATCGCCACCGCCGCCCAGCGCATCATCGCGGGCGAGGGCGAGGTCTATGTGGCCGGCGGGGTCGAGAGCATCTCCTGCGTGCAGAACGAAGCCAACAAGCACATGCTGGCCGACCCCTGGCTGGTCAAGCACAAGCCCGAGATCTACTGGAACATGCTGCAGACGGCCGAGCAGGTCGCCAAGCGCTACAACATCGCCCGCGACGCCATGGACGAATACGGCGCCGCCAGCCAGCAGAAGGCCACGGCCGCGCTGGAAGCCGGCCGCTTCAAGGACGAGATCGCGCCCATCACCGTGCTGGCCGGCGTGGCCGACCCGGTCCTGGGCCTGCGCACCAAGGAGGTCACGGTCGAGAACGACGAGGGCATCCGGCCCGGCACCACCAAGGAAGCCATCAGCGGCATCCGCCCGGCGATCCCCGGCGGCGTGATCGCGGCCGGCAACGCCAGCCAGTTCTCCGATGGCGGCGGCGCCTGCGTGGTGGTCGACGAGACCTATGCCGAGCGCAAGGGCCTGAAACCCCTGGGCCGCTTCCTCGGCTTCGCGGTCGCGGGTTGCGAGCCCGACGAGATGGGCATCGGCCCGGTGTTCGCGATCCCGAAGGTGCTCAAGCGCCTGGGCCTGACGGTCGGCGACATCGACCTGTGGGAGCTGAACGAGGCCTTCGCCGTGCAGGTGATCTACTGCCGCGACAAGCTCGGCATCCCCGCCGAACTGCTGAACGTGGACGGCGGCGCGATCGCGGTCGGCCATCCCTATGGCGTCAGCGGCCAGCGCCTGACGGGCCACGCGCTGATCGAAGGCAAGCGCCGCGGCGCAAAGCGGGTCGTGGTCACCATGTGCATCGGCGGCGGCATGGGCGCGGCGGGCGTCTTCGAAGTCCTCTGACGAATCGTCCGGAGAGTAGGGCACCATCGCGGGCTTGGGCACAATCGCCCGGCAGCTGAAAGGAATCGGTCCACTTCATGAGCAGCCTCCGCTCCACCCTCGACTTCCTGCTCTACGGCTGGCTCGAGGCCGAATCGCTGAGCGGTCGCGAGCGCTTCGCAGACCACTCGCGCGAAACCTTCGACGCCGTGCTGGACACCTGCGAGCGCATCGCGCGCGAGAAGTACGCGCCGCACAACCGCACCGTCGACACGCAGGAGCCGCATTTCGACGGCGAGAAGGTCATCCTGCCGCAGGCCACGCACGACGCGCAGAAGGCCTTTGCCGAGTCCGGCATGCTGAGCGCGGCGCAGGACTACGACATCGGCGGCATGCAGTTGCCCTACACCGTGCAGGCGGCGGCCAACAGCTTCTTCGCCATGGCCTCGGTGAGCATCGGCTCGGGCATGCTGACCAGCGGTAATGCCAACCTGCTGATGGTGCACGGCACGCCCATGCAGCAGTCGGTGTTCGCGAAGAACGAGTTCTCCGGGCGCTGGTCGGGCACCATGTGCCTGTCGGAGCCGCAGGCCGGCTCCAGCCTCAGCGACGTGGCGACTCGGGCCGTGCCCGATGGCGAGGGCTTCCGGGACGATCCGCTCGGCCCGCGCTACCGCCTGACGGGCAACAAGATGTGGATCTCGGCCGGCGACCACGAACTGACCGAGAACATCGTGCACATCGTGCTGGCGAAGATCCCGGACGAGAACGGCAAGCTGATCCCCGGCACGCGCGGCATTTCGCTGTTCATCGTGCCGAAGAAGATGGTCGACACGCAGGGCCGCCTCACCGGCGAGCGCAACGACATCGCGCTGGCCGGCCTCAATCACAAGCTCGGCTGGCGCGGCACGACCAACACCTTGCTCAATTTCGGCGAGGGCAGGTACCCCGTCGCCGGCAGGGCGGGCGCGGTGGGCTACCTGGTCGGCCAGCCCGGCAAGGGCCTGCACTGCATGTTCCACATGATGAACGAGGCGCGCATCGGCGTCGGCACCGCGGCCACCATGCTGGGCATGGCCGGCTACCACGCCTCGCTCGAGTACGCGAAGATCCGCCCCCAGGGCCGGCCCGCGGGCCCGGCGGGCAAGGACGCCGCCAGGCCGCAGGTGCGCATCATCGAGCACGCCGACGTCCGGCGCATGCTGCTGGCGCAGAAGTCCTACTGCGAAGGCGCGCTGGCGCTGGAGCTCTATTGCGCGCGCCTGGTCGACGAGCAGAAGACAGGCGATGCCCAGGCCGCCGACGACGCGCGCCTGCTGCTGGAAGTGCTCACGCCCATCGCCAAGAGCTGGCCCAGCGAATGGTGCCTGGAGGCCAACTCGCTCGCGATCCAGGTCCATGGCGGCTACGGCTACACGCGTGACTTCCCGGTCGAGCAGTACTGGCGCGACAACCGCCTGAACATGATCCACGAAGGCACGCACGGCATCCAGGCGACCGACCTGCTGGGGCGCAAGGTGCTGATGGAGGAGGGGCGCGGGCTTCGACTGCTGCAAGACCGCATCACCGGGACGATGGCGCGCGCCGCCCAGGTGCCGGCGCTGGCCGGCCACGCGCGGGCGCTGGGCGGCGCGCTGCAGCGGGTCGGCAGCGCCACCGAGGCGGCGTGGTCGACCGGCAACCCGCAGGAGGCGCTGGCCAATGCCGTTCCCTACATGCAGGCCTTCGGCCACGTGGTGCTCGCCTGGATCTGGCTCGACGTCGCGCTGCAGGCACTGCGCCGCGACGCCGGAAAGGCATCACCCGCGACCGTGGGGCGCATCGGCGCGACCGACTACTTCTTCCACTACGAGCTGCCGAAGATCGGCGCCTGGCTCAACGTCGTCGAGAGCCGCGATCCGACCTGCGCCACGCTGCCGGAGGAGGCCTTCTGATGGCCGCGCCCAAACCCCATGCCACGCTGGAAAAATGGATCTGGATCCTGATCTACGTCGGCCTTTTCATGCTCGTCATCGGCATCGCGACCGGCCGCGCCAACCAGGGCCTCGGATGGTCCCTGGCCGTGCCCGGCGTCGCCTTGGCCGCCGTCGGCATCGTGCTCATCTATGTTCGTTCAAGACTGAAAGACTCACCATGATCAAACACATCGTCATGTGGAAACTCAAGGACGCCGGCGATGCCGCGCAGTTCAAGACCCGGCTCGACGTCTGCCGCGGCCTGATCCCCGGCATGCGCGAGTTCGAGGTCGCCGTGCGCGCCCCCGGCTTCGAGGCCAACCACGACGTCGTGCTGTATTCAGTGTTCGACGACAAGGCCGCGCTGCAGGCCTACCTGGAACACCCGACGCACGTCGAGGTGTCGGGCTTCCTCGGCACGCTGCGCGAATCGCGCAGCGTCCTGGATTACGAAGCCCACTGATCGCGGAGGAACACCATGACTGCACGAAGCATCCAGCAACTGTTCGACCTGAGCGGCAAGGTCGCGCTCGTCACCGGCGGGTCTCGCGGCCTCGGCCTGCAGATGGCGCATGCGCTGGGCGAAGCCGGCGCGAAGATCATGCTGAGCTCGCGCAAGGCCGACGACCTGGAGCAGGCCATGGCCGAGCTGCAGGCGGCGGGCATCGATGCCCGCTGGATCGCCGCGGACTGCTCGAAGGAAGAGGACGTCCGCCGCCTGGCCACCGAAACGCTGGAGCGCATGGGCGCCATCGACATCCTCGTCAACAACGCCGGCGCGAGCTGGGGCGCGCCGGCCGAGGACCATCCGGTCGAGGCCTGGGACAAGGTGATGAACCTCAACGTGCGCGGCTATTTCATCCTCGCGCAGCAGGTGGCCCGCGCCTACATGATCCCGAAGAAGGCGGGGCGCATCATCAACATCGCCTCCATCGCCGGGCTCAACGGCAACCCGCCGGGCATGCAGACGCTGGCCTACAACACCTCCAAGAGCGCGGTCATCGGCTTCACCCACACGCTGGCGGCCGAATGGGGCAAGTACAACATCAACGTCAACGCCATCTGCCCCGGCTTCTTCATGACCAAGATGGCCTCCGGGCTGATCAAGGCGATGGGCGAGGAGGCGATGGCCTCCCACGCGCCGCTCGGCCGGCTGGGCGATGACGAGGACCTGAAGGGAATCACGCTGCTCTACGCCAGCGACGCGGGCAAGCACATCACGGGCCAGTGGCTCGCGGTCGACGGCGGCGTGAGCGTGGTTCTGGGTGCCTGACATGAGTGCTTCGGAAGACGACATCAACAACCGCTCCTACACGAGCCGGATTCCGTTCGCGCGGCACCTGGGCTTCGAACTCACGAAGTTCGATGCTGGCGAGTCCGAGATCCGCTACACGGCCAGGCCCGAGCACCTCAACACCTTCGACGTGACGCACGGCGGCGCCTGCATGACGCTGCTGGACATCACCATGGCCGCGGCGGCGCGCAGCGACACGCCCGAGATCGGCGTCGTCACGATCGAGATGAAGACCAGCTTCATGCAGCCCTCGGTCGGCCCGCTTCATGCGCGCGGCAAGCTGATCCACCGCACGGCGACGCTGGCATTCACCGAGGCGAAGATCTACGACGAGCGGGAGCGTGTCTGCGCCCACGCGACCGGCACCTTCAAGTACGTCAAGCGGCGCCTTCCGACCGGGCCGGGAAGCGCCAACGAGATGCGGCCACCCTCCACTGATTAACATGGCACACCCCCAGGCTTGCCCACTGCGTGCGGCCGCCTACCCCCTTGCAGGGGGCAACACCGGCGGGCCTGCGGAGCCGGACCCGCGGTGTTCCTGATTGAATTTACGGACCCAACTGACGAGGATCGAAATCATGGCTACCAATCGACAACAACTGCTCGACAACCGCCCCGAGGGCGAAGCCGTCGCCGGCAACTTCAAGCTCGTCACGACCGAGACACCACCGCTCAAGGAGAACGAGGTGCTGGTCCGCCACCACTACATGAGCCTCGACCCCTACATGCGCGGCCGCATGAACGACGCCAAGAGCTACGCCCAGCCGCAACCCCTCGGCAAGGTCATGCAGGGCGGCACGGCGGGCGAGGTGGTCGAGAGCCGCAATCCCAAGTACGCGGTGGGCGACAAGGTCGTGGGCTTCGGCGGCTGGCAGGAATACAGCGTGGTCGACGCCTCGCTGCCGGGCGCGCTCAAGAAGGTCGACACCACGCACATCCCGCTGTCGCACTACCTCGGCGCGGTCGGCATGCCCGGCGTGACGGCCTGGTACGGCCTGGTGAAGATCATCAACCCCAAGCCCGGCGAAACCGTGGTGGTCACGGCCGCCAGCGGCGCTGTCGGCAGCGCCGTCGGCGCGCTGGCAAAGGCACGCGGATGCCGCGTCGTCGGCATCGCCGGCGGGCCCGACAAGTGCAAGTACGTGACCGGGGAGCTCGGCTTCGACGCCTGCATCGACTACCGCCAGCATCCTGACGTCAAGACCATGAGCGCGGCGCTCAAGGAAGCCTGCCCCAACGGCATCGACGGCTACTTCGAGAACGTCGGCGGCTACATCTTCGACGCCGTGCTGCTGCGCGCCAACGCCTTCGCGCGCATCGCGCTGTGCGGGATGATCGCGGGCTACGACGGCCAGCCGCTGCCGCTCGCGAATCCCGCGCTGTTCCTCATCAATCGCATCAAGCTGGAAGGCTTCATCGTCAGCGAGCACATGGAGGTGTGGCCCGAGGCACTGGCCGAACTGGGCCAGCTGGTCGCCTCGGGCAAGCTCAAGCCGCGCGAATCGATCGCCCAGGGGATCGAGTCGGCGCCCGAGGCCTTCCTCGGGCTGCTCAAGGGCCGGAACTTCGGCAAGCAACTGGTCAAGCTGATCTGACGACAAACCGGGGAGGCCGGCGATGGACACCACATATGAGGTCTTCAACCAGCCCGCTCCCCTGGTGGGCTACAACCTGTTCCAGACCAACCGGCCGCTGCGGGATGCGCTGAAGTTCAACGCGCCGCAGTTGCAACTGGCGCCGCTGGACGAGCTGGGCTCGGCCGTCGGCACGGCGCAGATGCAACTGCATGCGCGGCTGGCGAATACGAATGCGCCGGTGCTGCACACGCATGACCGCTTCGGGCGGCGGGTGGACGAGGTGGAGTTCCACCCCAGCTATCACGCGCTGATGAAGGCGGCCGTGGGCGCGGGCCTGCACGGGACCCCCTGGGCCAGCACGGAGGGCCCGGATGCTTCCGCCCACGTGCGCCGCGCCGCGGGCTTCATGCTCTTCACCGAACTCGAACCCTCCATTCTTTGCCCCATCTCGATGAGCTACGCCGTCACGCCGGCGCTGCGCGGCAACGCCGCCATCCATGCCGACTGGGGCCCGAAGCTCTCGAGCCTGTGGTACGACCCGCAGCTCAAGCCCTGGCGCGACAAGCCCGGCCTCACCATGGGCATGGGCATGACCGAGAAGCAGGGCGGCTCGGACGTGCGCGCCAACACGACGCGGGCGGCGCGCGCCGGCAGCGACGCCTGGGGCGAGCGCTACGAGATCACCGGCCACAAGTGGTTCTTCTCGGCGCCGATGTGCGATGCCTTCCTGGTGCTGGCGCAAGCGCCCGCCGGGCTCTCGTGCTTCTTCCTGCCGCGCTTGCTGGACGACGGCAGCCGCAACGCGATCCGCATCCAGCGCCTCAAGGACAAGCTGGGCAACAAGGCCAATGCCAGCTCCGAGGTCGAGTTCCACGGCGCCAGCGCCTGGCTGGTCGGCGAGGAAGGGCGCGGCGTCTCGCAGATCCTGGAGATGGGCACCATGACACGGCTCGACTGCGCCCTGGGCACCAGCGGGCTGATGCGCCAGGCACTGAGCCTTGCGCTGCACCACACGGCGCAACGGCAGGCCTTCGGCAAGCCGCTCATCGAGCAGCCGCTCATGAAGAATGTGCTGGCCGATCTCGCGCTCGAAAGCGAGGCCGCCACCGCGCTGGCCATCCGCCTGGCGCGCGCCTTCGACCGTCCGGGCGACGCGCATGAGCGCCTCGTGGCGCGCCTGCTCACGCCGGTCGCCAAGTTCTGGATCTGCAAGCGCGGCAGCCACTTCGCCCAGGAGGCGATGGAATGCCTCGGCGGCAACGGCTATGTGGAGGAGGGCGGGGAGGGCGTGATGGCGCGGGTCTACCGCGAGATGCCGCTCAACTCGATCTGGGAAGGCGCGGGCAACATCATGGCGCTCGACCTGCTGCGCGGCCTGCGCAAGGGCGACGCGATCGCCGCGCTGGCGCACGAACTGGCGCCGGCGCGCGGCGTGGACGCGGCGCTCGACCGCCTGACGGACGCCCTGCCGGCGCGCATCGAGGCCATGGCGACCGAGACCGAGGCGCGCCGCCTCGCGCAGGACGTGGCGCTCGCCGTGCAGGGCGCGCTGCTCGCGCGCACCGCGCCGCCGGCGGTGGTGGGCGCCTTCTGCGCGTCGCGCATCGGAGGCGACTGGGGCCACGCCTTCGGTACCCTCGGCGCCGGCATCGACTTCGATGCGATCATCGCCCGCGCCCAGCCGCATTGAGCACCCGAACGACCAAGGAACCGACCATGGCAGAACTGATCCTCCACCACTACGCGACCTCGCCCTTCTCCGAGAAGCTGCGGCTGATCCTGGGCTACAAGAAGCTCGCCTGGAAGTCCGTGATCATCCCGGCGATCCTTCCGAAGCCGGACTACGTCACGCTCACCGGCGGCTACCGCAGGACGCCGATGCTGCAGATCGGGGCCGACATCTACTGCGACACCGCCCTCATCTGCGACGTGCTGGAGCATCTGGCGCCGCTGCCTTCGATCTACCCCGAGCCGGGCAAGGGGCTCGAGCGCATCGTGGCGCAGTGGGGCGACACCACGCTCTTCTGGGCCGCGATGGCCTACAACTTCAGTCCCAAGGGCGCTGCCGACATGTTCGGCAAGGCGCCGCCCGAACTGGCCAAGGCCTTCGGCGAGGACCGCAAGGCGATGAGCTCGAACATGGTTCGCCTGCGTCCGGCCGACGCCGCGGCGGCCTACAAGTCCTACCTGCGCCGCCTGTCCGACATGCTGGACGACACCGACTACCTGCTCGGCGCCTATCCGACCGTGGCCGACTTCGCGTGCTATCACCCGCTGTGGTTCACCCGCAAGCGCACGCCCTCGATGGCCGGCATCCTCCAGATCACGCCCGCGGTGCTCGACTGGATGGACCGCATGTCGGCCATCGGCCACGGCGAGATGGAAGGCTTCGATGCCACGCAGGCCATCGCGGTGGCCGCGGCTTCGATGCCGCACACGCTGCTGTCCGACAGCACCTTCCAGGACGAGCACGGCATCCCGCTCGGCGCGCGCGTCACCATCGCGGCCGAGAGCTTCGGACCCGAGCAGACCGAGGGCGAGCTGATCGCCGCCACCCGGACCCATTACACGCTGCGCCGCGAGGACGAGCGCGCCGGCACCGTGCACGTGCATTTCCCCCGCATCGGCTACGTGCTGAGAGCGGTCGAAAGCTGAAGCGCGGGCACCTTCGCGACTGCGCGCTTCGGTTTTCCGTACTTCAATAGCGTCTCCTCCAAAGAGACTCAAGGACTCGCGCAAATGATTCAGGATTTCAAGGGCACCACGGCCGTTCTCACCGGCGCGGGCTCCGGCTTCGGCCTGGAGTGCGCGCGCATCGGCGCGGCGCGCGGCATGAACCTCGTGCTGGTCGACGTCCAGCAGGACGCGCTCGACAAGGCGCGGGCCGAGATGGAAGCCGCCGGCGCGCAGGTGCTGGCGCGAAAAGTCGACGTCGCGAACGCGGCGCAGATGGAAGAGCTCGCCCGCGCCGTGCAGCAGCGCTTCGGCGCGCCGCACTTCGTCTTCAACAACGCCGGCGTGGGCGCGGGTGGGCTGGTGTGGGAGAACACCGTCGCCGACTGGGAATGGGTGCTCGGCGTCGACCTGTGGGGCGTGATCCACGGCGTGCGCCTCTTCACGCCCATGATGCTCGAGGCGGCAGCGAAGGACCCGGCCTACCGCGGCCACATCGTCAATACCGCCAGCATGGCCGGCCTGCTGACGCCGCCCAACATGGGCATCTACAACAGCGCCAAGGCCGCCGTCGTGAGCCTGACCGAGACGCTCTACCAGGACCTGAAGCTGATCACCGACCAGGTCGGCGCCAGCCTGCTGTGCCCGTACTTCGTGCCGACCGGCATCACCAGCAGCGAGCGCAACCGCCCGGGTGCGCTGGCCGCCGGCAAGGAAACCCGAAGCCAGATGATCGGGCGCGCGATGAGCGAAAAGGCGGTCAGCAGCGGCAAGGTGACGGCCGCCGAGGTCGCGCGCAAGGTGTTCGAGGCCATCACCGCGAACCAGTTCTACGTGTTCAGCCATCCCAAGGCCCTGGGCAACGTGAAGAGCCGCATGGAGAACATCGTCTCGATCACCAACCCGGCCGACCCCTTCCTCGAGCGGCCGGAGATCGGGGCAAAGCTGCGGGCCCAGCTGCGCGAGGGCTGAGGCGCCGCTTCGGCGCGCAGCGGCGCGCCGCAGGCCGTCGCAGATCGGGGGGGTGCGCGATTCGGTGCGCGCGTCGCGCACAATGGCGTCCACGCCCATGAAAGAAGTCCCCGACGCCATCGTCTGCGAAGGTTGCGACGCGATCTACCATCGCGCGCGGCTCGGTTCCTGCGAGATCGCGCGCTGCGCGCGCTGCGGCACTGAACTCGACCGGCATGCGGGCGGGCAGAGCGCGCGCGTCCTCCCGCTGACTGTCGCCAGCCTGATCCTGTTCGTCATCGCGAACCTGTTCCCGATCGTGGCGATCGAACTGCAGGGCCTGCGCAGCGAGACCACGCTGGCGGGCGCCGTCGTCGCGCTCAGTGCCGAAGGCATGCCGGTGGTGGCGATGCTGGTGCTGGCGACGACCATCCTCTTCCCCTTGCTGCAGCTCTGCATCCTGTTCTACCTGCTGGTGCCGATGGCCTACGAGCGGCGGCCGGCGGGCTTCAACGTGCTGGTGCGGCTCATGCAGGCGGTGCGGCCCTGGGGAATGATCGAGGTCTTCCTGCTCGGCGTGCTGGTCGCGATCGTCAAGCTGTCGAGCCTTGCCGAGGTGGTGGCCGGGCCGGCGCTGTGGGCCTTCATGGGTTTGACGGTGCTGCTCACGGCGGTGATCTCCTTCAATCCGCGCACTTTCTGGGAAATGGCCTTCGAGCCCCGGCCGGGACAGGACGCATGACGACGGCCGCCGCCCCTTCTCCGATCGAAACCGCGGCGCGGCGCGGGCTGATGAGCTGCTCTCACTGCGGCACCGTCTGGGAAGGCGCGCACGAGGGCGAACCCTGCGCGCGCTGCCTCACGCACCTGCACAGCCGCAAGCCGGACAGCGTCCGCCGCACCTGGGCGCTGCTGATCTCCGCCTGCATCCTGTACCTGCCGGCGAACCTGCTGCCGGTGATGATCACCAAGAGCCTGTTCGGCACGCAGTACGACACCATCCTGAGCGGCGTGATCTACTTCTGGGTCTCGGGCGCCTACGGGCTGGCGGCGATCGTCTTCATCGCCAGCTTCCTGGTTCCGCTGTTCAAGCTCACGGCGCTGGTCCTGCTGGTGACGCTGTCCCAGCGCCGAAGCGACTGGCGCCAGCTCGAACGTGCGAAGCTCTATCGGGTGCTGGAGGTGATCGGCCGCTGGTCGATGCTCGATGTCTTCGTGGTGTCGCTGCTGGCCGGCCTGGTGCGCATCCAGGGCTTCGCCGAGATCACGGCGGGCGTCGGCATCGGCGCCTTCGGCGGCGTGGTGGTGCTCACCATGCTGGCGTCGCTGAGCTTCGACCCGCGCCTGATCTGGGACAGCGAACCCATGAACCCGTCCACTCAAGAAGAAGACACAACGAGAGGCACAAGTACCGCATGAGCGAAGAAGACAAGGGGCCACTGCCGCTGCCCGAACCCGTGATCGCCAGGCGGCGCAACTGGTTGCCCTCGCTGATCTGGCTGATTCCCATCGTGGCGGCCCTGGTCGGCGTGGCGCTGGTGGCGCGCATCCTGCTCGAGCGCGGGCCGGAAATCGTGCTGACCTTCAAGACCGCCGAGGGGCTGGAGGCCGGCAAGACGGCCGTGAAGTACAAGGACGTGCAGATCGGCACCGTGCAGACCATCCGGCTCGCCAACGACCGGTCCCATGTGCGCGTCCTGGTGGCCTTGCGCAAGGAGGCCAAGGGATTCACCGCGCAGGACACGCGCTTCTGGGTGGTGCGTCCGCGGCTGGACACCTCCGGCATTTCCGGCCTGAACACCTTGCTGTCGGGGGCCTACATCGGCGCGGATGCCGGCATTTCGGAAGACACCTCCGGCGAGTTCACGGGGCTGGAGGCGCCGCCGATCGTCACGCGCGATGCCTCGGGCCGCCAGTTCCTGCTGCACGCCCGCGACATCGGCTCGCTCGACATCGGCTCGCCGGTCTATTACCGGCGCGTCAAGGTCGGGCAGCTCGCGGCCTACGAACTCGATCCGGACGGCCGCGGCGTCACGCTGCGCGTCTTCATCAACGCGCCCTACGACAGGTTCGTGGGCGCCAATACCCGTTTCTGGCATGCCAGCGGCCTCGACGTGGAACTGAATGCGAGCGGCATCAAGGTGCGCACGCAATCGCTCGCCACCGTGTTGCTCGGTGGCATCGCCTTCCAGGCGCCCGACGACGAGCAGGGCCCGATGGCCCCGGAGAACACCGCCTTCGCGCTGGCCAACGACGAGACCACGGCGATGAAGGCGATCGACGGGCCGGCGCAGCTGATGATGCTGCACTTCAACCAGTCCCTGCGCGGCCTCTCGCCGGGGGCGGCGGTCGACTTCCGCGGCGTGGTGATCGGCGAGGTCAAGTCGATCGGCGTCGAGTTCGACCGCCAGGAGCGCGAATTCAAGATGCCGGTGCTGCTGCAGATCTATCCGGACCGCCTGCGCCGCAATGTCGCCGGCATGACGAACGAATCGCCCGTCTCCGAGATGGAGCGGCTGCAGTTCCTCGTCAGCAAGGGCCTGCGCGCGCAGTTGCGCACCGGCAATCTGCTGACCGGCCAGGTCTACGTCGCGCTCGACTTCATCCGCAACGCGCCGCCGGCCAAGCTCGATGTCACCAGCAACCCGATCGAGATGCCGACGGTGCCCAACAGCCTGGACGATATCCAGATGCAGGTGGCCGACATCGCGCGCAAGCTCAACAAGGTGCCTCTGGAGGAGATCAGCGCCGACCTGCGCAAGTCGCTGGCCACCCTCGACAAGACCCTCGGCGGCGCCGAGCAACTGATGAAGAGCCTGAACAACGACGTGGCCCCCGAGATGACGGCCGCCATGAAGGACGTGCGCAAGACGCTCAATGCGGCCGAGAAGACGATCGCCACCGATTCGCCGGTGCAGCAGGACCTGCGGCAGACCCTGCAGGAACTCACGCGCGCGGCGGGTTCGATGCGCGTCCTGACGGACTACCTGGAGCGTCATCCGGAATCCTTGGTCCGTGGCAAGCCGGAGGACAGGCAGAAATGAGAACGACGCGTTTTTCCGCAATCAACTCCCTGGGGGCCCTGGCGGTGGCGGGAGCCCTGCTGATGGCCGGCTGCGCCAGCACTTCGCCGCAGTACTACAGCCTGGCCGAGAGCGCGCCGGCCTTCCGGAGCGTGGCGGCGCCGGGCGCCGGGTCCGCCTACATCGAGCTTGCGCCGGTGGCCATGCCGGAGCGCTTCGCGCGTCCGCAGATGGTGGTGCGCAAGAAGGGCGCGGCGGAGGGCGCGGCGGTCGACATCCTGGAGGACCATCGCTGGGCTTCTTCCTTCGAGAGCGAGCTGCGCGACGCGCTCGGCATCGGCATTGCCGGCCGGCTCGGCGCGGTCGACGCGACCCGTCTCGCGCGGCCCCCGGGCCAGCCGGCGGTGCGCATCGCGGTGCAGTTGCGGCAGTTCGAGGCGGTCGAGGGCGGCAGCGTCGACGCCAGCTTCAGCTGGACCGTGCGCGGCACCGACGAGGGGCGATCGACGGCCTGCCAGCTGTCGCTGTCGGAGCCGGTCGCCGCCGGCTTCGATGCCCTGGCGCTGGGGGCGCAGCGCCTCACGGCCCGGCTTTCCGACGCCATCGCGCGCAGCGCCTCGGCCTTGCAGGCGGGGCAGGCGCCGGCGTGCGCCAGTTGAGCGGACCATGCGCGCGACCGGCTTCGCGCTGTTCGACACCGCCATCGGCGTGTGCGGCATCGCATGGGGTCCGCGCGGCATTGTCGGCGTGCAACTGCCCGAGGCCGATGCCCGTGCGATGCGCGAGCGCATGAGGCGCCGCTTTCCGGATCTGCCGGAACAGGAAGCACCACCCGAAGTGCAAGCCGCCACGGCGGCCATCCGCGCCCTGATGGATGGCGAGCGGCGCGATCTGGCCGAGGTCGTGCTCGACCTCGAAGGGGTTTCCGACTTCCACCGGCGCGTGTATGAGATCACGCGCCGCATCGGCCCGGGCCACGTGCGCACCTACGGCGACATCGCCGCCGAGCTCGGCGACAAGGGCCTGGCGCGGGCGGTCGGCCAGGCGCTCGGCCACAATCCCTTCGCGCCGGTGGTACCGTGTCACCGCGTGCTGGGGGCTGGCGGCAAGCCTGGCGGCTTCTCGGCGCATGGCGGCGCCGCGTCGAAGCTGCGCATGCTGGCGATCGAAGGCGCGCGGCGGGACAGCGATACCGAGCCCCTGTTCTGAAGACCCCACACCCCACAACCCCAAGGAGCAGACCGCTTGAAGAACCAACCCGACATCACGCTCGCTCCCCCTGAGATCCTGCGACCGCACACGCCCTTGCCGGCCTACTACGGCGACGAGGGCGAGCACGAACGCTTCCTGCGCCGCATCTTCGACGACACAGCGCCCGACTACGACCGCATCGAGAAGGTGCTCGCCTTCGGGTCCGGCCCGTGGTACCGGCGCTCCGCGCTGCAGCGGGCGGGGCTCGCCGAGGGCGCGGAAGTGCTGGACGTGGGCATCGGCACCGGCCTGGTCGCGCGCGAGGCGCTCGCGCTGATCGGCCCGCGCGGGCGGCTGGTCGGCGTGGACCCCAGTCCCGGGATGATGGGC
Source organism: Variovorax sp. 01T432 (assembly GCF_056398605.1). Lineage (NCBI taxonomy): Bacteria > Pseudomonadati > Pseudomonadota > Betaproteobacteria > Burkholderiales > Comamonadaceae > Variovorax > Variovorax sp. 01T432. The sequence continues at coordinate 111,530 of NZ_JBFTPS010000013.1, read as the reverse complement.
GAGGTGTCGCTGCCGGGGGTCGAGCTGGTCAACGGCCGGGCCGAAGCCCTGCCGCGGGCCGATGCCAGCAGCGACTTCGTCAGCATGGGCTACGCGCTGCGTCACATTTCCGACGTGAGCGCGGCGTTCGCGGAGTTCTTCCGGGTCCTGCGTCCAGGCGGCCGGCTGCTGGTGATGGAGATCACCAAGCCCGCGGGGCGCCTCGGCACGGCCGTGCTGAAGGGCTACATGCGCGTGGTGGTGCCGGCGATTGCGCGCATGGTCGCGCGCCAGCACGACACCGCCGAGCTCTGGCGCTACTACTGGGACACGATCGAGGCCTGCATTCCCCCCGAGACCGTGCTGGGCGCCTTGCGCGCGGCCGGCTTCGAGGAGGTGAAGCGTCACGTCGAGCTCGGGACCTTCTCCGAGTACACGGCCGTGAAGCCGGCATAGATCGCATCGAGCCTCGCCGCGTGCTCCCTGTTGAGCTGCCTGTCGCGTGCCGCGTAATCGGCTGAGGTGAGCGTGCCGCCGGGGGCCGCGGCCTCCCGCTCCAGCGCCTGCAGCCGGTCCAGCAGGTCCTCGCGTGCCGCCGCGACGGCTGCCGTGCAATCCGGTTCGTGCCGCATCAGGCTCGTGCGCCAGAAGGGCAGCGCGGCGATGTAGTCGACCAGCGCACCGGGCGCCCGCTCGGCGGCGAGCACCTCCTGCCGGGCCTGCTCCAGCTTTTCGGGGCGCACGGCCACCAGGTGTTCGTACAGCATCTCTCCCGGCAGCAAGGGCAGCCGCAGGACATCGGCGAGGCGGCGGCGATAGGCCAGCACCACCTCCACGTCCTCCGTCGTCCCTTGGAGGGCGTCGCGGTCCTTCTGGCGATAGGCCAGCACCACCTCCACGTCCTCCGTCGTCCCTTGGAGGGCGTCGCGGTCCTTCAGTGCGAGCAGTTCCACCTGGGCGAGCCTGAACTGGCTGCGCGCGAGGTCCCAGAGCGCAAGGGGGTCGCCCGCGAGCCGGTGAGCAAGAACCGCGACCTCGATGTCGCTGAAGGCCAGCGCCACCCGATCGCCGCAGGCCCCGACGCCTTGCTCGGCAATGTCGAAGCATTCCGCGCGAAGCGCCTCGTCTTGCAACAGGCTTTCGAGCACGGCGGACACGCGCCACACGAGACCGGCGCGGCCCCCGTCACTGTTCTGGAAGTCGGCCGTGACGCTGAGTTCGCTCAGCAGCAGCGCGAAGTTGTCTGCATTGAACTCCTGCTGGACACCGGCCCATTGCGCCTTCAGCGTCTGGCCCTGCGTGCTCGCCTCGGGCCGCGCGTCGAGCCAGAAATCGAGCTGCCCGGACAACGAAGCCTCGGCGCCCGACTCGGGACAAGCCAGGGGACACAGCACCCGCGGACCGACGCCCGCCACCCGCAGATCATGCAGGTGGGCGATGGCGGCCGCGCCCAGGGGGTTGCCGCGCAAGTCGATCGCCAGAGACGGCGGCAGATGCTGAATCCAGACAGGCACTGTTCGCATCCGGTTGTCGCTCAGGTCCAGTTCCCGCAGGCGTTCGAGGCCTCGCACATCGGGCATCGCGGTCAATCGGTTGTCCGCGAGATTCGCCTCTTCCAGCAGCTTCAGGCCGCTCAGGCGAGGAGGAATACCGATGCGATTGCCCATCAGGCTCAGGTGGGTCAACCGGGATTGCGCATTCAGCTCGGGCGCGGCGCGAAGCTGGTTATGGCCGATGGAGAGGATCCGCAGCTCCCTGAACGGGCTGAGGTCCGGCGGTTGCCGCAAGGCATTCCCCGTCAACAGCAGGCTCTTGAGCCGTGACAGCGTGTCGACATAGGGCGGCAGTTCCCGCAGCATCAGCGCGGAAAGATCCAGGTCGCGCGACGGGTTCGTGGGCTGGAGGCAGCGCAAGACGCCGGAGCTCGCCAGGCCCTGTCGCACCTGTTGGAGCAGGTCACCTCCCTGGGCCCATGCCCGCAGCGCCGCCCTGGCGATCGACTGCGCGACGGCACGCCCGGCATGGTCGTGGCGTCGCCGCGGTGCGCGGGGCAGCCCGCCAAGGAGGAGGGCGGGCGGCGGCGCATCGGGAGCGGAGGGTCCAGGCGGAGGGGCCGCCGCCGGGGACGGAAGAGAGGCGGCGGCGGACGATCGCGCCGCGTCGATGGGGACAGAGGCATCTGGCCGAATGCTGGGCATGGGGTCTGCGTCGTTGGGGAATCGCCCGAGCGTAGAGGCCCGAGCCTCCCGCATGCGTTCCCGGACGCGAAGACCCATGCGCATCGGCGCACGCAGCACGGGGCCTAGCACAGCCGGCGCGCTTGCGCTTCGTAACGTCCATTCCCGACCTTGACGACAATCCAGGCCATGACTTCCTCGCGCTTCTTCAAGATCGCGCTCGTGCTGGGGCTGCTTTCGGCCATCGGACCGTTCGCGATCGACATGTACCTGCCCGCGCTGCCCGAGATCGGCAGCAGCCTGAATGCGCAGATCGGCCCCGTGCAGATGAGCCTCACGGCCTTCTTCCTCTCGCTTGGCGTGGGCCAGCTCCTGTATGGGCCGGTGTCGGACATGGTGGGGCGCAAGCCGCCGCTGTACTTCGGGCTCGCGCTGTTCGCGCTTGCCAGCATCGGCTGCGCGCTGTCGACCGACATCGAGATGCTCATCGGCCTGCGCTTCGTCCAGGGCCTCGGCGCCGCGGCGGGCATGGCGATTCCGCGCGCCGTCGTGCGCGACCTGCACACCGGCAACGACGCGGCCCGGCTGATGTCGCTCCTGATGCTGGTCTTCAGCGTCTCGCCCATCCTGGCGCCTCTGGCCGGCAGCGGGGTGATCGCCGTTGCCGGGTGGCGCGGCGTGTTCTGGGTGGTCACGCTGGCCGCCGTCGCCGGCCTGCTGATGACCGGCATGGTGCTCAAGGAGACCCGACCCGCCGAGGAGCGGGTCGAGAGCAGCCTGGGCAGCGCGCTGCGGGCCTACGCGCTGTTGCTGCGCGACACGCACTACCTCGGCCTGGTCTTCATCGGCGCCTTCGCGATGGCCGGCTTCTTCACCTATCTGGCCAACTCGTCCTTCGTGATGATCGACCACTATGGCCTCTCGCCGACGCTCTACAGCATCGCCTTCGGCGTCAACGCCGCGGCCTTCATCGGCGCCTCGCAGTTCACCGGCGCGCTGGGCGAGCGCTTCGGCCTGGTGCGGCTGGTGAAGGTCAGCGTCAGCGCCTGCGGGCTGGTGATGCTGGCCATGTTCGCCTACTTCCTCTCGGGCGGCGACCGGCTGGAAGTGCTGGTCGTGCTGTACTTCATCGCCAGCGGCTTCATGGGATTCGTGATTCCCACCACCTCGGTGCTCGCGCTCGAGAAGCACGGCGCCATCGCGGGCACGGCCTCGGCCCTGCTGGGCACCCTGCAGATGCTGACGGGCGCGCTGGTGATGGCGATGGTCGGCCTCTTCACCGACGGCCGTCCGCTGCCGATGGTGACGGGCATGGCCGCCGGCGCGCTGATCGCCTTCGTGCTGACCTGGTTGACGCTGGGCGGCCAGCGTCAACCCGTCTGCGTGGCGGGCTGAGGCGATGACGGCAAGCGCGCCACAGACATCGGCCGCCCCGCGGGACGGCCTGGAGCAGCCGCAGCGCGCCCGCGCGATGCTGGTCATCATCCTCGGCATCACCGTGGCGGTGCTCGACGGCACCATCGTCAACCTCGCGCTGCCGGGCATCGCGAACCAGCTTCACGCCAATGCGGCGCACTCCATCTGGGTGGTCAATGCCTACCAGATCGCCATCCTGGTGATGCTGCTGCCGCTGGCCTCGCTGGGTGACCGGGTCGGCTACCGGAGGGTGTACCTGGTGGGAATGGTGCTGTTCGCCGTCGCGTCGCTGGCCGCGACCTTCGCCGACTCGCTGGGCACGCTCATCGCCGCTCGCGCGTTCCAGGGCCTGGGCGCGGCGGGGCTCATGAGCGTCAATGCGGCGCTGGTGCGTCTGATCTATCCGTCGAAGCTGCTCGGGCGCGGCATGGCGATCAATTCGATGGTGGTGGCGACCGCGTCGGTGGCCGGGCCGTCCGTGGCGGCGGCGATCCTGTCGGTGGCTTCGTGGCCCTGGCTGTTCGCGCTCAACGTGCCGCTGGGCGTGCTGGTCCTGGCGCTGGGCTCGCAGGCGCTGCCGGCCAACGTCGCGGCGCGATCCGCGGCCGGCTTGCGCTTCTCGTGGATCGACGTGCTGTTCAACATCCTGATGTTCTCGCTGATCTTCATCGGCGCCGACCGCCTGGGCGTGCGCGGCGAAGCGGGGCGGGGCGCCGACCCTTCGGCATGGGTGCTGCTGCTGGCCGGCGTGGCGGTGGGCTTTGTCTACCTGCGGCGGCAGTTCACGCTCGCGGTGCCGCTGTTTCCGGTCGACCTGCTGCGCATTCCGGTCTTCGCGCTGTCCATGGGCACTTCCGTGGGGGCCTTCTGCGCGCAGATCCTGTCCTTCATTTCGCTGCCCTTCCTGCTGCTGGAGACCTACGGGCGCACCCCCTTCGAGGCCGGCCTGCTGATCACCGCCTGGCCCCTGGCGATCGTGGTCATGGCGCCGGTCGCGGGCCGGCTGATCGGCCGCTATCCGGACGGGTTGCTGGGGGGCGTCGGCCTGGCCCTGCTCGCCACCGGCCTTGCGCTGCTGGCGGCGCTGCCGGCACACCCGAGCAACCTCGACATCGTCTGGCGCATGGCCTTGTGCGGCATGGGCTTCGGGCTCTTCCAGTCGCCCAACAACCACACGATCGTGACCTCGTCGCCGCCGCACCGCAGCGGCGCGGCGAGCGGCATGCTGGGCACCGCGCGCCTCACCGGGCAGACACTGGGCGCCGTGCTGCTCGCGGGGATCTTCAGCTTCTGGGGGGCGCATGACGGGAAGGGCCAGATCATCGCGCTGACGCTGGCGGCCAGCTTCGCCGCCGTGGCGGCGGTGTTCAGCACGCTGCGGACCAGGCGGGCGAGTCACAGCCACGCGTGAAGCATTGAGAAAAGAGGTAGATGAGCGAGGGCAGGAGCGTCTGCTCGAAGCCTCTCAGCGCGCTGGCCGTCACGATCTGGATTGCATCGAACAGCAGATAGAACACAAAGCAGGGCCAGATCGCCAAAAAGACATACTTCATTAAGACCGGACGCAAGCACGTGCTTCTTTAGTTGCTCTTTTTCGTATAGCCTGGTCGTTCGGACCGATCTTGACACACTGATGCAGGCCGAACGATTGTCTCCAGTCTCTCAATTGATTGTTGATCAAAATTCATCTACTCTTCCTGATCCTGGGTACGGCCAATTCTTTCAAAGTTGCTGGTGAAGCACGAGCAGATCGCCTGCGCTCTCCCAATGACGAATGAGTCTGTACTCGCGCTCAAGAATTTCCTCGTTGTGATTCGAGAGATAGACGATACCGGTATTGGTGAATAGATCCACCGTCCGGGAAATGAAATCACCTTGCCTTGGCGCACCTATTAATGAACGAAAGGACTCAAGACGGCCGAGGTATTCGGGGCATCTGTTTTCCTTAACAACCCCAGAATGCTTCGAGCAAAGCGTGATGCAGTGCAAATTTCTCTTGTGCCCATATGGTTCATCGAGCAATTGGGCGAACGTTATCGGATCCGCGTAGCGGAGCGCGGTCAGCGTGACGTGCGAGTGGCCTGTCGCCTCGATCACGGCCTCATGGTCGATCGTCCCTTGCATACGCGCCGCCGTCTCGATCAATACGAACTCGTCCTGCTCTGTTTGAAACAATTCCGAATGAGAGGGGCCGTCCTTGATCCCCAGAGCATCCAGGCAGCGGATGACATAGTCCCGAAGCGACTTGGCCAGCGGAGTGTCCGGGCGCATCAGGATTTCCCTGTCGCAAATCAACGATGCGCCCTTGACTGGAATCTTGTCGTCACGCCATATTTCCGAAATGTAGTGAACTCCCTTGACGCTGACGGCATTGACGATGAACTGTTGTCCGGAAATTCTTTCCTGTAGCACGACGGCGGCGTTCAGCGTGCCGAGTTTGTTTCTCTTGCCAAGGGCTGCATCTGTGGCCGAGACGACTTCCGACAGGTTGTTGCAGAACGTGACGCCATCCGCGCCAGCACTGGAAGTGGGCTTGACGACAATCGGCCAGTTTGTTTGCTGAATGGCCCATGCAAGCGCGGCCTCGCGGCTCTCGCAGCGGCTCTGCCCGAGCGAAGACAAGCCAAAGCTCCGAAGGCGCTCGTGCATTTCGAACTTGTCTCGACGCAGGCTCGTTGTAGCCGGATCGTTTCCGGGCAAACCCAGCAGCAGGGCGAGCCTCTCTGCGGCTTCCACGCCGGTTTCTGTGCCGGCGACCACGCAGATGATTGTTTCGATCCTTCGAAGTTCTTCGAAAACTTCATTTAGCTCACGGCCCTCGTCAATGTCGAATTCAATTTGAAAATCACCGGGCCGAAATGATGCGATGAGTTCATCCGGAATGTTTGGCGAACTCTTGACGTGAATGCTTTGGATGCCGTATTTTTCGAATTCCTTGGCCAGCTTCGCTCCAGTCGAATAGGCGTCGACAATGACGGTGAATTTCTCGCCTCCGCCTTCATTCCTGGTCTTCGGCTCAACTCGATTCTTCAAAACCTGCTCCCTTGTTTGTGGCTTGCCGGAGGCATCCTCCGAATTCTTGTTGCGACTCTTCGGGCAATCGAAGCCCAGAGAAGGCCGGCGAATCTTATGGATTGATTGCATCCAAAGCAAGAGGAGCATCATTGATTTCAACCTTAACCTACCAGAATTGGTGGGTTGCAATAATTGTTCAGATTTAATTGATGACGAAGGCGTCCTGAGTTCAATTGCCGATCCCATAAGCCCAGGCCGATGCCACCCATTGCCGGATTTCTTCGCTGTCCCGCTGCGCGTATTCCCCGCGGCCCTCATACTGGCAACATGAGCCAGATCGGCAAGCCCCCCGGTGACGCCGCCGCGATCCTCCATGGCTGCGACGCCGCGGGCTGCCCGCCGTCCACCAGGCCCTGGGTGCTGGCGGCCGCGATCATCGGATCGAGCATGGCATTCATCGACGGAACGGTGGTCAACGTCGCGCTGCCGGCCATCCAGCGCAGCCTGGGCGCGACGGCCTTCCAGGCGCAGTGGGTGGTGGAGTCCTATGCGCTCTTCCTGGCGGCGCTGCTGCTGGTCGGCGGCTCGCTCGGCGATCTCTTCGGGCGGCGGCGGATCTTCGCGCTCGGTGTCGCGCTCTTCGCGCTGGCTTCGGCGGGGTGCGCGCTCTCCCGCGACGTGCACGAGCTCATTCTTGCGCGCGCAGTGCAGGGCGTCGGTGGCGCCTTGCTGGTGCCGGGCAGCCTGGCGTTGATCAGCGCGTCCTTCCCCGAAAAGGAGCGGGGCAGGGCGATCGGCACGTGGTCGGGGTTCAGTGGCATCACGGCGGCGATCGGGCCGGTGCTGGGCGGCTTCCTGGTCGACCACTATTCGTGGGTGTGGGCCTTTCTGGTGAATGTGCCGATGGCGCTGCTGGTGCTGCTGATCGTCTGGCGCCACGTGCCGGAGAGCAGGGGCGTTGCGGCCGCTGCGGGCGGACTGGACGCGTGGGGCGCGGCGCTCGCGACCGTCGCGCTCGGCGGCATCGTCTACGCATTCATCGAGGCGCCCACGCAGGGTTGGAAGTCCGCCCCAGTGCTGGCGGCGCTGGCTGCGGGCGCGGCGGCGAGCGCCGCCTTCGTCGGGGTCGAACGCCATGCCCGGTCCCCGATGCTGCCCTTGCCGCTGTTGCGCATCGGCAATTTCGGCGGAGCGAACCTGCTCACGCTGCTGCTCTACGCGGCGCTGGGGGCCGCGCTCTACTTCCTTCCACTCAACCTGATCCAGGTCCAGGGCTACTCCGCGACGGTCGCGGGCGCGGCCTTGCTGCCTTTCATCCTGATCATGTTCGCGCTCTCGGGCTGGGCGGGCCACCTGGTCGACCGCTTCGGTCCGCGCCTGCCGCTCGTCGTGGGGCCGGCCATCGCCGCGGGGGGCTTCGCGCTCCTTGCGCTGCCGGGCGTCGGTGTCAACTACTGGACGGCCTTCTTCCCCGCGGTGGTGGTGCTGGGCTTCGGCATGACGATCACGGTGGCACCGCTCACGACGACAGTGATGAATGCCGTCGGTCCGGGCGCGGCGGGCATTGCCTCGGGCGTCAACAACGCGGTGTCGCGCACGGCGGCCGTGCTGGCGATCGCGGCCTTCGGCGTGGTGATGGCGTGGGCCTTCGACGCGAGGCTCGACAGCGGGCTGAGCGACATCGGCGCGTCGCCGCAGGTGACGGCCTTCCTGGATGCGCAGCGCAGCCAGCTCGCGGGCGCGTCGCTGCCGTCAGCGGCCGACCCCGCCACAGCCGCGGCCTTGCGGCAGGTCGTGAACGCGTCTTTCGTCTCGGGCTTCCGCTGGGTCACGCTGTGCTGCGCGGTCCTGGCCCTGCTGAGCGCGCTGAGCGCGTGGCTCCTCATCAGCGGCGGCCCCGACCGGGCCACCGAGACCGCGCCCGCGTCCGGCTGACGAAGGGCCGCATTCCTGCGCCGCCCTACGCCCTTTGCGTTAGCGCGCATGGCCGATAGCCAAGGGGCAGTGCCCCCTCCAAACTGCCCGCACGATCGCCCGATCACCGAACGGCGACGCAAGAGGAGTGGCAATGAACCGAAGTTGCTGGAGCGCGGCCAGGTTGCCGCCGCTTCTCGCGGGCATGGCCGTGGCCGTGGCGCTCGCGGGCTGTTCGAAGGGGCCGCAGCCCGGCGAGGTGCTCGACGAGGCGAAGCTCGCCGGCCGCGACGTCGCTTCCTTTCCCCACGCCTCCGAGGATTACTTCCACGACATGGACAACGGCGTGGCGCTGTCGCCGGAGGAGATCAAGGGCCGCAACATGTGGCTGGTCTGGAGCGGGGGCAACGACCGTTTCTGGACCCGGATGACCGAGTACACCTTCGGCGCCTTCGATCTGCTGAAGGTCATCAGTTCGCACCCCAGCCAGGGCTACTCGCGGGCCAATCGCTGGAGCTATTTCGGCATGGTCAACGAGCCCTGCTTCGAGCCCGCCACAGGCCCCGACAAGAACCGCCGCGGCCTGTGGCTCGACGCGCGCGGAAAGGATTGCGCGCCCGACCCGTTCGAGAACGAGAGCAAGTATCCCGGCGTTGCCATCGGTTCCCGCGGCAAGCCGCTGGGCGACGGAAGCACGCAGCCGGTGGGCTCCTTCTACGGCTGGCAGACCGGCATCGTCGGCCTGCGCCTCTTTCCCAACCCGGACTTCGACGAGAAGGCCGCCAAGGAATGGGACGCCGAGAAGTACTACACCGACCCGAGCTACTACAACCGCAAGGACCTCGTGCGGCCCTATCGGGTCGGGATGTCCTGCGGCTTCTGCCACGTGGGGCCGAGCCCGGTGAAGCCGCCGGCGGACCCGAACAACCCGAAGTTCGAGAACCTGAGTTCCTCGGTCGGCGCGCAGTTCATGTGGGTGGACCGGCTCTTCATCCACAACGCGAACAAGCCCGAAGGCCGCACGAACTACATGTACCAGCTCGCCCACACCTACCGGCCGGGCAGCATGGACACTTCGCTGGTCTCGACCGACAGCATCAACAATCCGCGCACGATGAACGCGGTCTACGACTTCGCCGACCGCCTGGGCATGGCCAGGCGCATCGGGCAGGAGAAGCTGGCGGGCGGCGAACGCGACAACAGGCAGTTCAACGACTTCGTGAGCAGCGGGCCGCTGCTGGACTTCTTCAGCAAGGCCGATTCCACCGTCCGCACGCCGCACGTGCTGAAGGACGGCGCCGATTCGGTGGGGCTGCTCGGCGCGCTCAACCGCGTTTACCTGAACATCGGCTTGTTCAGCGAGGAATGGCTGCTGCATTTCAACCCCGTGGTCGGAGGCAAGACGATCACGCCCATCCGGATCGCGGACGCGCAGAAGAACTCGACCTACTGGCAGGCCACCGAGGCAGGCACGCCGAACACGGCGCTCTTCTTCCTGAAGGCGGCGCAGCCCGACCACCTCAAGGACGCACCCGGCGGGGACAAGTACCTGGCGGCGGACGCGGCCACGCTGGAGCGCGGCAAGACCGCCTTCGCCGACACCTGCGCGCGCTGCCATTCGAGCAAGGGACCGCCGCCGCCGGCCACGCTCGAGCTGTCGCCCGCGCGCTGCGCCGGCCCCGGATACATCGACTGCTTCAAGCGCTACTGGACCTGGACCCAGACCGACGACTACAAGGCGCAGATGCGCAAGATCGTGCAGGCGCCGGACTTCCTCGAAGGCAACTATCTCTCCAGCGACGCGCGCGTCCCGGCGACGCTTCTGCGCACCAATGTCTGCAGCCCGCTGGCGACGAATGCCCTGGCCGGCAACATCTGGGACAACTTCTCGTCGCAGACCTACAAGAGCCTGCCTTCGATCGGCGCCGTCACGCTGAGCGATCCCTTCACCGGCGAGCCGCGGCCGTACGCCATGCCCGCCGGCGGGCGCGGCTATACGCGCGTTCCCTCGCTGATCAGCGTGTGGTCGACCGCGCCTTTCCTGCTGAACAACTCCGTGGGCCCGTTCAATGGCGATCCCTCGGTGGATGGGCGAATGAAGGTCTTCGACGCATCGATCGAGCAGATGCTGTGGCCGGAGAAGCGCGAGCATGACAGCGTGCTGGGCGAGAAGGTCGGCGGCCTGATCGACCGCACCACCGAGCGCAGCATGGTGACGGTGCCGGTCGGCTTCATCCCCGACGCGCTGCAGCCGATGCAGGGCAGGCTGCATCGCTGGTTCCCGTGGCTGGTCAAGGAGGGCGGCGATGTGGTGCTCGGCCCGATTCCCAAGGGCGTGCCGGTGGCGCTGCTGTCCAATCTCAAGCTGCGCGCGGAGGGCAACGGGATCGGCGAGAAGGTCGAGCAGGTGAAGGACGTGGGCGAGCTGCTCTATCAGCTCAAGACGGGACTCTCCAGCGTGCCGGCCAACGCCGGCGACGACGAGTTGCGCGAGCACTTCGCCAAGCTGCGGGCCCCGATGCTGGAGCTGAGCAAGTGCCCGGACTTCGTGGTCAACCGCGGCCACTATTTCGGCACCGCGCAGTTCAACCAGCAGGACGGGCTGAGCGCCGACGAGAAGGCCTTCGGCCGCGAGCCGGAACTGAGCGACGAAGACAAGCGCGCGCTGATCGCCTTCCTGAAGACCTTCTGATCGCCGCCGGCTGCGCACCCATGCCAGGAGCCGACGAGAACGAATGGGACTACGTCATCGTCGGATCGGGCGCGGGCGGCGGCACGCTGGCGGCGCGCCTGGCCGAGGCGGGGATGCGGGTCTTCGTGCTCGAGGCGGGCGGCGACCCGCGCGCCGGAGCCGAGCGCCTGCCCGATGACTACGACGTGCCCGCCTTCCATCCCTTTGCCTGCGAGAACGCGGCATTGCGCTGGGATTTCCGGGTGCGCCACTACGCCGACGAGACCCGTCAGGCGAAGGACTGGAAGTACCGGGAAGGCGAGGGCGTGCTCTACCCGCGTGCCGCGACGCTGGGGGGCTGCACATCCCACAACGCGATGATCTTCATGCTGCCGCACGATTCGGACTGGAACCACATCGCGCGGCTGACGGGCGACCGGAGCTGGCGCGCCTCGCGCATGCACCGCTATGCGCGGCGCGTGGAAAGCTGCGGTCACCGGCCGGTGTGGCGTGCGCTGCGCTACTTCGGGCTCGACCTGACCGGGCATGGCTGGGGCGGGTGGCTGCGCACCGAGAAGGCCATGCCGTTGTCGGTGCTCGGCGACGACAGCCTGGTGAGGGTGCTGCACGAGTCCGCCAGGGCCTTCACCCGCAGTCTGCCGACGCCCCTGCTGAGCACCTTTCGCTGGCTGCGCGCCGGGCTGGGGGACCCCAACGCGCGGCGCTATCGGGCCCGAAGTTTCGAGGGCCTCTGCTATACGCCGCTCGCAACCTCCGGGCATCGCCGCGCCGGTGTGCGCGAGCGGCTGCTGGAGGTGGTGCAGCGGCATCCGGACCGGCTGCACTTCGAACTGCACGCGCTGGCCACGCGCATCCAGATCGACGAGAGCGGAACGGCCCGCGGGGTCGACTACCTCAAGGGCGAGCATCTTTACCGGGCCCACGCGCAGCCCAGCGATGCGGCGGGCGAGCCGCGCCATGTGCGCGCAAGGCGCGAGGTCATCCTGTGCGGCGGCGCATTCAATACGCCGCAGCTGCTGATGCTCTCGGGGATCGGGCCGGCGGCAGCGCTTCGCGGCTTCGGCATTCCCGTGCGGGTGGATCTGCCGGGTGTCGGGCGCAACCTGCAGGATCGCTACGAGGTCGCGGTGACGCACCGCATGAAGGCGCCGTGGGAGGTGCTGGAGGGCGCGCGATTCGACCGCGACGACACGCTGTGGCGGCATTGGCACGAGGGGCGATCGGGCATGTACGCTTCCAACGGCGCGGCGCTGGGCGTGGTCCAGCGCTCGACGAGCGCGCATCTGCCCGGCCGCGAGCCAGACCTGTTCTGCATGGCGCTGCTGGCGCGCTTCGAAGGCTACTTCCCCGGCTTCTCGGCATGGATCCGCGACCAGCCCGACCAGCTGACCTGGGCCGTCCTGAAGGCGCACACGCGCAACCGCGCCGGCACGGTGCGCCTGCGCTCGGCCGACCCGCGCGACCCGCCGCTGGTGAACTTCCACTATTTCGAGGAAGGCAACGACGAGGCGGGCGCGGACCTGAAGGCGGTGGTCGAGGCGATCCGCCTGGTGCGCCGCATGACGAGGCCGCTGATCGAGAGCGGCTGGATCGCCGAGGAGCTGCAGCCGGGCCCCGCGGTCGAAAGCGACGAGGCGCTGGCCGACTACGTGCGCGAGTCGGCCTGGGGCCACCATGCGTCGTGCTCGTGCCCGATCGGCCCGCGCGACGATGGCGGTGTGCTCGACAGCGCATTCGCCGTGCATGGCGTGCGGCGGCTGCGGGTGGTCGATGCCTCGGCGTTCCCGCGCATCCCGGGCTTCTTCGTGGCGGCGGCGATCTACATGGTGGCGGAGAAGGCGGCCGACGTGCTTCTGCGCGCGGCGCGAGGGACCCCACTTTCGGCAAATTGACGCCCCCGGAACATCGGCCGAAACTTTGTCCACAACAGATTCGAAGCGGGTTTTACGAGGAGAAGGCAAATGGCATACGACGTTCAGCAACTGCTCGACATGACGCAGGAACAGCTCGACGAACTGTTCCGTGCGAGCCCGCCGGGCGATATTCCCACCGGCGAGGCGGAGGGCACGGCGATCATCGCGCCGGGCACTCGCTACACGGAGTCGATCGCAAGGATGGTCAACATCTTCGGCTGGCAGGGCAAGGTGTTCGACCCCGAGAAGGGGGTGCTCAAGAACAAGGTCAGCCCCTTCGGGCTGCAGGCCATCGTCGCCCAGGTCTACAAGGGCGACAGCTGGCTGGACAACAAGGAATGCATCGTCCTCGACTACTCCAAGACCTCGGTGGTGGCGCACTGGATCCGCGACGAGATCCGGTTGATTTCGCCGGGCTTCTATCTGGGCAAGGTGTACTGGGGCAAGGAAAGGCTGATCGACTTCTGTCTCAAGTTCTGATTCGGTGACACCCCAATCCCACTTCATGGTGGTTGCCCCGGTCGACGCGGACCGCGAGGCCGGCCTGCGGGAGTTGCTGGAGACGATGAACGTGTCGCCCGGCGTCGTCGACCCGTCGAATGCCCTGCTGCCTTTCGGTGACTTCGAGCGACTGCACTTCGCGCGCTTCGCGATCCTCGACGACACGACGATGGGCGACCTCGAGGCTTTCGGCCTTCCGCGGCCGAGGCTGCCGATCTATCTTGCCTTCCTCGGCGAATGCGACGGCCCGGGCAAAGCGCTGCTGAACGCGTTCGCGCAGCAGGCGGGCGATGGCCTGCGCCGCATCTTCTCGCACTGCGAGGGCTTCGAGGAGGGTGCCGATCTGCGCGACTGGCTGCTCGCGCATGACCAGCCGGTGGCCGTGAGCTATGTGAACTGGATCGGACGGACAGTGCTGCAGATCCGGCAGGAAAGCGCGCTGCAACGCGCGTTGTCAGCGCGCGTGCCGCGCGGGTCGCCGGCAGGGGCCGCCGATCCGCAGGCGCTGTGGCGTGAATTGCAGGCCTTCGTCAGAAGCGAGCTGGGCGCAGGCCGCCTCGTGCTCGCGCAGCCCGAGCCGACGCCCATCGGATGGAAGATCCGCAACGGCATTCACGCGCTCGGGCTGCCGCTGGTCGGCCTCGTCCTGCTGCCCTTGATCGTCGTGCTGTTGCCGATCTTCATCGTCCTCCTGCGCATCCACGAGACCCGCGATCCCGAGTTCTGCCCGCGGCCCAGGCCGGCCGCCGTGCGCGAGATGCAGCGGCTCGAAGACCACGACCTGAGCAACAGCTTCACGGCCCTGGGTCCGGTCAAGCCCGGGCTCTTCCGGCGCTGGCTGCTGCAGGTGCTGCTGCTGTTGACGGACTACGTGTGCCGCCATGTCTCCGGACGCGGTCATCTCGCGCGGGTGCAGACGATTCATTTCGCGCGCTGGGCCTTTCTCGACGGCAAGGCCCGCGTGCTGTTCGCGAGCAACTACGACGGCAGTCATGAAAGCTATATGGACGACTTCATCAACAAGGTCGGCTGGGGCCTCAATCTGCTCTTCAGCAACGGCTTCGGCTGGCCGCGCACGGCCTGGCTGATCAAGGGCGGGGCGCGCCGCGAGCTGCGCTTCAAGTACTACCAGCGCGGCCACCAGCTGCCCACGCAGGTCTGGTACAAGGCCTATCCCGGTCTCACGCTGACCGACCTCGATCGCAACCGGCGCATCCGCGAGGGGATCGAGCAGGCGCAGATGAGCGACGAACAGGCCATCGCCTGGTTGAGGCTGCTATGAGCGCAAGTCCACCCCGCGCGCGGCCGGTCGAATTCGACGACATCCAGGGCCTGCTGCGCTTCGGCTATCGGCAGATGACGCAGGCGAGCTTTCTGCTCCTGCGCGTGAAGAACGCCAGGGCGGCCCGCGCGTGGCTGGCCAACGCACCGGTGACCAGCGCCGTGACCCGGCAGCCGCCGCCGCGCACTGCCATGCAGATCGCTTTCACCAGTGACGGCCTGCGGGCGCTGGGGGTGAGCGATGACATCGTCGAAGGCTTCTCGGCGGAATTCATCGATGGCATGAGCGGCAATCCGAACCGGTCGCGCCGGCTGGGCGATCTCGGCGCCAACAAGCCCGCCGCGTGGCAATGGGGCGGGGCGCGGCAGAGCATGCCCCACGTGCTGGTGATGCTCTATGCGATGCCCGGTGGCCTGGACCTGTGGTTGCGCACCATCGGCGCGCAGTGGGAGGCGGGCTACGATCAGATCGCGTGTCTCACGACCTCCGACATGGATGGCGTCGAGCCCTTCGGCTTTGTCGACGGCATTTCCCAACCCCAGGTCGACTGGGAGCGACGGCGCGCGGCGCGCGACGAGGAGCAGTTGGCCTACACCAACCTCTCGTGCATCGGCGAGTACCTGCTGGGCTATCCCAACGAATACGGCGCCTACACCGACAGGCCCTTGCTGGACCCGGACAGCGACCCCGCCGGCTTGCTGGCGCGCGCGGAGGACGAGCCCGGCAAGGCCGACCTCGGACGCAACGGCAGCTACCTGGTCATGCGCCAGCTGCGGCAGGACGTCGCGGGCTTCTGGCACTATGCCGACAGCCAGGCCGGGGGCGACGCGGCCCTGCGCAAGAAGCTGGCCGAAGCCATGGTCGGGCGCACGATGGAGGGCGAGACGTTGATGGGGCGGACGGGCGAATCGATCGCAGGCGAGGACGACCCGCGCAATGCCTTCACCTACCGCGGCGACCCCCCGGGCCTGCGCTGCCCGATCGGCGCGCACGTCCGGCGCAGCAATCCACGCAACGCGGACTTGCCGCCGGGCCACGAGGGCTTCATCTCGCTCATGCTGCGCAGGCTCGGATTCGACGCCCAGGCACTGGGCAATGACCTGGCGGCGTCGACGCGCTTTCACCGGCTGCTGCGCCGGGGGCGCGAATACGGGCCGCCGCAGGCCGATTCGACCGGCCTGCACTTCATCTGCCTGGGCGCCAACATCGCGCGCCAGTTCGAGTTCGTGCAGGGTGCCTGGCTGGCCGGCACGCGCTTCAATGGCCTGCACAACGAGAGCGATCCGCTGCTGGGCCATCGGCGGCCCGGACCGGACGGCGCGCCCACGGATGGCTTTTCGATGCCGGTCGCCTCGGGGCCCAACGAGCGCCTCACCGGCATGCCGCAGTTCGTGACCGTGATGGGCGGCGCCTACTTCTTCCTGCCGGGCATCCGTGCCTTGCGGTATCTGTCGAAGGTGCAGTCATGATGAACTCGAACGTCAGCCGTCCCGCGCCCAAGGCCAACACCGGCTCGGGCCTGCTCGACTTCATCAGCGATTCGGGCATGGCCCTGCTGCGGCTGGAGCGCCGGTTCGACCCCTTCGTGCGGCCGGCCTTCGACGCCGTGCTGCGCGACCCGCTCGCGCGCCTGACCATCGCGCTGATCAACCGCCGGCGCAGGAACGAAGGCCTGAAGATCGCCGAGGAAAGGCTCTTGCCCGACGAGGAGAGCTTCACCGACTCGATCATCCAGAGCTTCACCCGGCAGATGAACGACCTGTGGAAGCCCGGCGGCTTCGAGCGCGGCGGCAACACCAAGACGCAGGGCATCGTGCGCGGCGAGTTCATCGTGCACGACGACATCCCCGAGCACATGAAGCGAGGCATCTACGCCAAGGCGCAGCGCTTTGGGGCCTGGGTGCGCTTCTCGGGCCCCGGGCCTTACATCACGCCGGACATCGACGACGTGGGCTTCATGAGCATCAGCATCAAGCTGATGGGCGTGCCCGGCCCGAAGCTGATGGACGACGAGAAGTACACGCTCGACATGTTCGGCGTGTCCACGCCCACCTTCGTGACGCCCGATGCCAAGGCCAACGCGGCGCTGCAGATCCAGAGCGTGAAGAACGCGCAGATCTTCTACTTCCTCAACTTCCACGACTCGCACGTGCTGGACCTGATCATGCAGTCGCTGTTCATCAAGACGCAGTCGAGCCCCTTCGAGGCGCCGTACTTCAGCTGCGTGCCTTACCTGATGGGGGAGGGCCAGGCGATGCAGTATTCGGTGTGGCCGAAGTCGACCCGGCGCACACCCATCCCGCGCCTGCCGCTGCGTCCGCCGGACGACTATCTTCGCAACGCGATGGTGGCTTCGCTGGCGCGGGGCGAGGTCGAGTTCGACGTCTGCCTGCAGATGCAGACCGACCCGCACCTGATGCCGCTGGAGAACGCCGGCGTGCTGTGGCCGGAAAAGCTGTCGCCGCGCGTCGCGGTGGCGACGCTGCGACTGCCACGGCAGAAGTTCGACTATCCGATGCAGATGGAGTTTGCCAAGCGGCTCTCGTACAACCCCTGGCACACCATTCCCGAGCACCGGCCGCTGGGCAACCAGAGCCGGGCGCGCAAGCGGATGTACTGGGAGCTGTCCAGGCTCCGGCAGACGATGAACGCGGTGCCGCACTACGAGCCGACGGGGGACGAGGTGTTCGAGTAGCCGGGCGCCGGTGGGCATCTCCGGCTCGGTATCACTTTTGTCCGTACTTGCCGGAACGCACGTTCCGCGGCCCAATATCGCCTGCGCTGGCCGAGCTCGGGCCGGCAGGGAGACGAAACATGATTCTCGTGACCGGTGCAACCGGATTGAATGGCGGCGAAGTGCTGCGCAGGCTGTCTGCCAGGGGCGTCCGCGCGCGCGCGCTGGTGCGCAACATGGCCAAGTCCGGCGGACTGGCAACGCTGGCGGGCGTGGAAATTGTCGAGGGCGACATGGCGCGGCCCGAGACTCTGGCCAGGGCGCTGGAGGGCATCGATCGCGCGATGCTGATCTCGTCCTCGGCGCCGGACATGTTCGAGGTGCAGGCCGGCTTCATCGATGCCGCCCGCAAGGCGGGCGTGAAGCATGTGGTGAAACTCTCCGGGATCATGCCCGAGCTCGACTCCCCCTTTCGCTTCGCGCGCATGCATGGCGAGATCGAACGCAAGCTTGAAGCGTCGGGGATGGCGTACACGCATCTGCGCGCCGGCGAATTCATGACGGCGTACTTTCGGCAGGTGCCGGCGATCGTCGGCAAGGGCATGATCTTCCTGCCGATGGAGGACGCCAGGATCGCATCGATCGATGTCGGCGACATCGCCGAGGTTGCCGTCCTGACGCTCACCAGCCCCGGGCACGAAGGCAAGATCTACCCGCTCACCGGCCCCGAGGCGCTGACGATGGCGGAGGTCGCGCAGAAGCTTTCGCGGGTGACCGGCAAGGCGATCCGCTATGTCAACGTCGCCCCGGAGGACGCGAAGACGGCTCAGCGCGCAGCCGGCTTGCCCGACTACATGGTCGATGCGCTGGCTGAACTTTTTGCGGAGCGGCGCAAGGGCAAGGAAAGCAAGGTCTGGCCGGTCGTCCAGGCCTTGCTGGGGCGGCCCGCGACGAGCTTCGACGATTTCCTTGCGCGTCATGCGGCGATCTTCCGCGGCGAACAGGCCGCGCCCAGGGTTTGACTGGACGGACACTCATGAAGCACTTTCTCATCAAGTACCAGTTCAAGAACGGCACGCGCGAGGCGTGGCACCAGCACATTCGAGAGTTCATCGCCTGGCTCGACAACGATCCCGAGCTGAAGGGAAAGATCTCCTACCGCTGCATGAAGGAACGGGACGGCAGCGGGTACTACCATCTCGCCGCCGCCGCGGACGAGCAGGCGGTCAAGGCATTGCAGAGCAGCGATGCCTTCAAGCGCTACACGGATGAGAGCAAGCGTGTGGCCGGCGGACAGTTGGAGGTCGTGCCGCTCGAACTCATCGCCGAGACGTCGTGAACGCGCGATCCGACCCCAAGGACATCGAGACGCCCGCCTGCGGGTGTCCGGTCGCGGCGTTTCAGAAGTTGGTCAGCGGCAAGTACAAGCTTCGGATCGTCTGGGATCTGAAGGACGGTCCGTTGCGCTACTCCGAAATCAGAAGCGGCCTGCTGCGCGGTTCCGGCAGCAGCAAGGAGATCGCGCCGCGCGTGTTGAGCCGGGAGCTGAAGGCGCTCACCGAGTCCGGACTCATCGATCGCAAGGACCACGGCGTGGTGCCCCCGAGAGTCGAGTATCGGCTGACCGACAAGGGTCGGAGCTTTGTTCCGGTCATTGCCGCCATCCGCGAATGGGGCGCCGTGCACCTGGGGGCCCCGCTGCTGAACTAGGGGAAATCGACGCCCGGCTGCCCCGTGCGCCAGGGCGGGTACTTCGCCATCACGCGCGCAAAGACGGGAGCTTCGAGCCCGGAGGCCAGCCAGGCTCGAAGCCGCGGCCAGGGCTGGGCTTCGAACCAGGCCGCATCGACCTGCGCGAACTGGCGCACGAAGGGCACGATCGCGATGTCGGCAAGCGCCGGGCGCGCACCATGCAGGCAGCGCGAGTCTTGGAGGCGGTCTTCCAGCCGCGCCAGGAAGAGGGCGCCTTGCGCGCGATGCGCGGTGGCATCGGCCATGGGCTGGCGCTCGGGGTACTTGTAGCCGTCCAGATGGCGCTTGAAATCGCCATCGCATTCGGCGACCAAAGCGAGCATGTCCTCCAGCGTCCCCCGCTCGGGCCGCAGCCAGCCGTCGGCGTCGTTGCGTCGCAGCGCCCACAGCATGATGTCGAGGCTTTGCTCGATGACGCTTCCATCCACGTCCACCAGGACCGGCACCGTGCCCTTGGGCGATGCGGCGAGCAGCTCGGCGGGCTTGTCGCGCAGCACGACCTCGCGCAGCTCGCAGCGCTGGCCGCTGGCGGCGACGGCCATGCGCGCCCGCATCGCATAAGGGCAGCGGCGGAACGAGTACAGCACCGGCCGTGCCGCGCCCGACGCTTTCAGATCAGCTTGCGGATCGCCTTCTTGCGCCATACGAACCGGTAGTAGCTGGCCTGCAGCGTCAGCATCGAGATGAAGGTCACGGGGTAGGCGACCCAGATGCCGTTGAGGCCCATGCGGTGGCTCATCCACCAAGCGACCGGCACTTCGATCAGCGCGATGCAGAAGATCGAGATCCCCGTGGGCACCAGGACCGAGCCGCTGGCCCGCATGATCCCCGAAAGCGCGGCGCCCATGCCGAAGATCACCGTGCTCCACAGCATGATGTGCAGCAGGGTCTGCGCGACCTCGATCACGGGCTCGCTGGTGATGAAGAAGCCCATCAGCGGGCGCGAGAAGAGATAGCCCAGCAGCACCAGCGAGCCGGTGAGCACGAGGTTCATCAGCAAGGCGGTGCGCGTGATGGCCCCCAGCCGCTGTGCCTGCCCCCCGCCGATCGCCTGCGCACCGAGGACGGAGGCCGCGATCGCGATCGAGATGGCCGGAAACTGGACGTAGGCCACCACCTGGTTCACCGCGCCGTAGGCGGCCGTGGCGTTCGAGCCGTAGCCGTTGACGAAGGAAAGCAGGGCCAGCTCGGCCAGCGACACCACGATCATCTGCACCCCCGTGGGCACGCCGACCCTGAGCACGGCCTTGAGCAGCGCCGGGCGCACGCGCAGGTGGCGCAGGAAGTCGGCGTCGGGCGCGAGGGGACTCTTCTTGCGCCGCAGGTGGAAGGCCAGCCAGGTGGTCGCCACCACGAAGGAGACCACCGTGGCGCAGGCGCCGCTGGCGACGCCCATCTTCGGCAGGCCGAACCAGCCGCGGATCAGCGCGGGCGTGATGACCAGCCCGAGCCCGGTCGAGATCATCAGCGTGTAGAGCGGCGCCATGGTGTCGCCCACGCCGCGCAGCATCGCGGTCGACAGCAGGAACACGAAGAGGCCGGGCATCGCGATGAGGATGATCCGCGCATAGGTGGTGGCGTCGGCCAGGATGTCGGGCGGCGTACCCAATGCGGCCAGCATCGGCTGGGTGAAGGCGCCACCGAACACCGCCACGCACAGCGCGAACAGCACGCCCACGGTGAGGGTGGTGCCGGCGACCGCGCGCGCCTTGTCGACCTCGCGCGCACCCCAGGCCTGGCCGATCAGCACCGACGCGCCCGCGCCCAGGCCGATGGTGAAGGCGATGAAGAAGAACATCATCGGGAAGAAGCTCGACACCGCCGCCAGCGCGCTCACGCCGATCATCTGGCCGAGGTAGACGTTGTTGAGCGTGCCGGACAGCGACTGCAGGATGTTGCTCAGCAGCATGGGCGCGAGGAAGATCAGGAATGTCTTCCACAGCGGGCGGGATGCCATTGCTGCAAGGCGCGGGTTCACGGGTGGCGCGACGGGTGGCGTAGCGGGTTCGACGGCGCTTGCCGTCGCTTCGAGGGGGGCGTTCATGCGGCGCTCCAGGCCATGGCGGCAAGTTTGTTCAGATGGGTTCGCACATCCTCGGGCCAGGGCGCCACGCGTTCGGTGAAGCGCGCCTGTTCGCCGGCGAACAGCGCGCGGGCTGCTTCCTCGAAGCCGGGGAGGTCGCCCGCGATCACGGTCATGAAGCGGTAGGCGGCTTCGCGCGAGGCGCGTTGCGCGTCGCGGTCGGCATGCACGTGGCGGGCCTCGTCGATGAGCCGGCGCAGCGCCACCGAGGCGCCGCCGGGCTGGCGGCTGAGCCATTCCCAGTGGCGCGGCAGCAGCGTGACTTCACGCGCGACCACGCCGAGCTTGGGCCGGCCGACGCCGCGTGAGGCGTGCTCGTCGGTCGGCGCAAGCTCCGATGTGGCGACAGCGCTGCCGCGCAAGGCACGCAGATCGAGGTCGAGCCGGTCGCCCGTGCTGTCGTCGAAGACAAAGGCGGGCGTGTCGTCGGCGGCGCGCTCGCGCAGCTTGGCGATCACTTCGTCGCGGGGCCCGGCGGCGATGCGCCGGAAGCCCGCGAAGGCAGTGAGGTTGGATTCGGTGGGCGAAGAGGATGGCATGGGGGCGGAATAATACCCGGGCAAAACAAAATCCGCAATCTACCCGGGTGAAAGTTTCATATTAGGAAGCGCGCCATGTGCTGCGCCACCAGCGGCGCGTGCCGACCTTGGCGCGCCGGGCCATGCGCCATGGCGCCGACGCACGCACGAGCGCGAGGATGCTGTCCTTCCAGACCTTCCAGCGCGGATACCAGCGCGCGAACAGCGGGATGCGCATCAGGGCCGGCTCGACCAGCTGGAAAAGCCGGGCGACGACGGCGGTGCCGACCAGCTTGGCGCCGAGCAGGAGCAGCAGGGCGCTCTTGGCATGGCCGCCGCCGAGCAGGAACAGCGCGAGCAGCTTGAGCGGCAGCAGCATGAGCACGGGCACGAAGAACACCAGCAACGCGGCCCAGGGCGGCAGCGACCGGATGGCCCGTTCGAGACCGCGCCACAGCGGCAGCCGGGCGAGCCGGGCCATCAGCGCGGCGAGCGGCTCCCAGCCCCATTCCTCGAACAGCAGGAGCGGGACGAGGAGGATCGCGGCGAGGGCGCGCAGGAGTTTCTTCAATACGGACATGTCCTGGGCATTTTGAGGGCAGGGCCAGCAGGCCGTATGGCAAACTTCCGCGCTTTATCCGCAAGGCGCCCGCTCGCGGCGCCGGCTTCAGGGACGCCCTTCAGACATGCAAAAAATTCTTCGCCAGCTCGCGGCCGAGATCAAGGTCGGCGAGCACCAGATCAAGGCCGCCGTCGATCTGCTCGACGGCGGCGCCACCGTTCCCTTCATCGCGCGCTACCGCAAGGAAGCCACGGATGGTCTCGATGACATCCAGCTGCGCGAACTTGAAGCGCGGCTGTCGTACCTTCGCGAACTCGAAGACCGCCGTGCGGCCGTGCTCAAGAGCATCGAGGAGCAGGGCAAGCTGACGCCCGAGCTGCGCGCCGCGATCGACGCCGCGCCGACCAAGCAGGAGGTGGAAGACCTCTACCTGCCCTACAAGCCCAAGCGCCGCACCAAGGGCCAGATGGCGCGCGAGGCGGGCATCGAGCCCCTGGCCGACAAGCTCTTCGCCGATCCCACGCTCAACCCCGCCGAAGAGGCAGCCGCATTCGTCAAGCCGGCCGCGGACGGCCTGGACTTCTCCACCGTCGCGCTGGTCCTCGACGGCGTGCGCGACATTCTTTCCGAGCGCTGGGCGGAGGACGCGGCACTCGTGCAGCGCCTGCGCGAATGGCTGTGGGCCGAGGGCCTGCTCAAATCCAGCCTGATGAGCGGCAAGGACGAAAACAACGCAGACATCGCCAAGTTCCGCGACTACTTCGACTATGACGAGCCGATCGGCCGCGTGCCCTCGCACCGCGCGCTGGCTGTGTTCCGCGGCCGCGCACAGGACATCCTCGATGCCAAGCTGGTGCTGCCGGTCGAACCCGAGCCGGGCAAGCCCTCGATCGCGGAGGGCAAGATCGCGCTGCACCTGGGCTGGAGCCACGCCGGCCGCGCGGCCGACGATCTGATCCGCAAGTGCGTGGCGTGGACCTGGCGCGTCAAGCTGGCCCTGTCGACCGAGCGCGACCTCTTCACGCGGCTGCGCGAAGAAGCCGAGAAGGTCGCGATCAAGGTTTTCGCCGACAACCTGCGCGATCTGCTGCTGGCCGCGCCGGCCGGGCCGCGCGTGGTGATGGGGCTGGACCCCGGCATCCGCACGGGCGTGAAAGTGGCGGTGGTCGACGCGACGGGCAAGCTGGTCGAAACCGCGACCGTGTTTCCGCATGAGCCGCGCAAGGACTGGGACGGCTCGCTGCATACGCTCGGCAAGCTGTGCGCCAAGCACGGCGTGAACCTGATCGCGATCGGCAACGGCACCGCGAGCCGGGAGACGGACAAGCTGGCGGCGGATCTGATCAAGCTTCTTGCGAAGATGGCGGCGCAGGCCGGCGCCCCGCCGTTGAGCGTCGACAAGGTGGTGGTGAGCGAGGCGGGCGCCTCGGTCTACTCCGCGAGCGAGTTCGCCTCGCAGGAAATGCCCGACGTCGACGTGAGCCTGCGCGGCGCGGCGAGCATCGCGCGCCGCCTGCAGGATCCGCTGGCCGAACTGGTGAAGATCGACCCCAAGTCGATCGGCGTCGGCCAGTACCAGCACGACGTGAACCAGAGCGAACTCGCGCGCACCCTGCATGCGGTGGTCGAGGATTGCGTGAACTCGGTCGGCGTGGACCTCAACACGGCCAGCGTGCCCTTGCTGTCGCGCGTCTCGGGCCTGTCGGCCAGCGTCGCCAAGGCGGTGGTGCGCTGGCGCGAGGCCAACGGCGCCTTCGCCACGCGCAAGCAGCTGCTGGAGGTGACGGGCTTCGGCGGCAAGACCTTCGAGCAGAGCGCGGGCTTCCTGCGCATCCGCGGCGGCACCAATCCGCTGGATGTCACCGGGGTCCACCCCGAGACCTATCCGGTGGTCGAGCAGATGATCGAGAAGACCGGCAAGCCGATCTCCGAGCTGATGGGCCGCGCCGAGATGCTGAAGACGCTCAAGCCCGAGCTCTTCGCGAACGAGAAGTTCGGCGTCATCACGGTGAAGGACATCCTCGGCGAACTGGAGAAGCCCGGCCGCGACCCGCGGCCCGACTTCAAGGTCGCGCGCTTCAACGACGGCGTGGAGGACATCAAGGATCTGGTCGAAGGCATGGTGCTGGAGGGCACGGTGAGCAACGTGGCCCAGTTCGGCGCCTTCATCGACCTCGGCGTCCACCAGGACGGTCTCGTGCATGTGAGCCAGCTCTCGCACAAGTTCGTCACGGATGCGCGCGAGATCGTGAAGACCGGCGACATCGTGAAGGTCAAGGTGATGGAAGTCGACGTTGCCCGCAAGCGCATCGGCCTGTCGATGAAGCTCGACGCGGCGCCGGCGCGGCGCGACGGCCCGCGCGACAACCGCTTCGAAGGGGCGGGGCGCGGCCAGCAGGCGCAGCGCCGCGACAATGCGCCGCAGCCGGCCGGACAGATGGCCTCGGCCTTCGCCAAGCTGCAAGGCTTGCGCAAGTAGGCCGACGCGGCGGCCGGCGCTCGATGAAAGCCCTGCGCATCTATGCCGGCCCGGTCGCCCGCGAGCACATTTCGAAGCACGGCCTGCTGGCGCAGGACGTTCGCACGATCCCCGGTGCGGCCGGCGGGCCCAAGGGCCTGATCCTCGGGCCGATCGACCGCTATCTCTTCAGCGAATGGCTGCCGCGCTCGTCGCAGGCCGTGGACCTGGTCGGCGCGTCCATCGGTGCGTGGCGCCTGGCCAATGCATGTCTCGGCGACACGAGGAAGGCCTTCGAAGATTTCGAGCATGGCTACATCCATCAGCATTACGAAGCGCCACCGGGCCGGAAGCGGCTGAGCGCAAGGGACGTCAGCGCGCAGTTCGGCGAAGGATTGCGCAGCTTCTACGGCGGCCGCGCGCGCGAGGTGCTCGACCATCCGCGCTTTCGGCTGCATGTGATCACCTCGCGCGGACGCCATATCCTCGGGCGCGAAGGCCGTGCGCGAACACCCGTCGGCTACCTGGGCGCCTTCGTCACCAACACCGTTCGCCGCAGGAGCCTCGGCGCATGGCTGGAGCGCGTGGTCTTCTCGACCCCGGGCGCGGCCCTGCCTTTCTCCACGCAGGATTTCCGCACGCGGCAGGTGGCGCTCGCCGAGGCCAATTTCGAACTCGCGCTGCAGGCCTCGTGTTCGATCCCTTTCATGCTCGAGGCCGTGCACGACATTCCGGGCGCGCCCGCGGGTGCCTACTGGGACGGTGGCATCACCGACTACCACCTGCATTTGGACTACGCCAATGCCGATGGCATCGTGCTGTACCCGCATTTCCAGAAGGCCGTGGTGCCGGGCTGGCTCGACAAGGGCCTCAAGTGGCGGCACGGGGCCACCGGTTTTCTCGACCGCATGGTGCTGCTGGCGCCGGATCCCGCGTGGGTCCAGCGTCTGCCCAACGGGAAGCTGCCGGACCGCAAGGATTTCGAGCGCTACGGCAATGACGTGTCGACACGCATCAAGGCCTGGACCACGGCGGCCAGGGAGTCGCAGCGCCTGGCCGATGAGCTCGCGCAATGGCTGCGCAGCGGCGATGCGCGGGATGTCCTGCCGCTGTAGCAATCCGACACAGCTACAGTCGGGGTGAGTTTCGTCATCCCAGTCACCCGAGGAGAGTTTTCATGAACGCAGTCCGAATCGTCGGTCTTGTCCTGATCGTTGCCGGCATCGCCGCGCTCGGCATGGGCGGCTTCAGCTTCACCAAGGAGACCCACGAAGCCAAGATCGGACCGATCGAGTTGTCGGTGAAGGAGAAGCAGGATGTCAATTTCCCCACCTGGGCCGGCGTGGCAGCGATCGTGGTGGGTGGGGCCCTGGTGGCGTTCGGCGGCAGGAAAGGCTGAAGCAGGGCCGAAAGAGGACGGGTCAACCGAAATCCTGCTCGCGCAGTTCGATCGCGCGCCCGTGCGGTGTGCGGTCCGCGGCGCGGTCCCAGGCCTGCTGGTAGCGCCTGAGTTCTTCCGCGGAACTCGCACCCTTGCCGGCCACCAGGCTCTCGAGTGCGGCGAGCCAGTGACGGTAGTAGGTGTCTCCCAGGTCGGCGTCGCCAGCGGCCTGCGCGGCGCCGATCTCACGTGCCAGCACCTGCGCCCACTCGGGCCAGGTGAAGAGTCCGCGCTGGTGCAGCGACACCGCCAGCGCAAAGGCATGGGCCTCCCAGGGCTCGCGAAACACARGCTCGGCGCCATCGTTGGGCATGCCGGGGAGAAGGGGCGTATGGGCGGTCATGCGGGCTCGAGGTACGTTTCCCAGGCATCGACCGAAACGCGAAGGCCTGGCTCGGCGGCCTCCGGACCCCACAGCGCCGCGCCGTCGAAGACGACCGTGTAGAGCCATTGCGGCTGCTCTCCGAGCCCCTGCGCATGCGCGTCCGCGAACACGTGCATGCCGTGCAGACGCTCGATCGTGCCGACTCGCCCCTGGACGTAGCCTGGCAGGCGCGTGTGATGGTCCACCCGTCCCGCGCGGGCCCGCACTTTCTGGCCGAGCGTGAAAAGCGCAGGGGCGGTGGCCGGCCTCTCGGTGGAAGAGCCCCTGGCCAGCACGCCCGGCACATCCGCCGCATGCAGCACGCGACGCACCGCTTGCGGCGCATGCAGCATGCGGCCGGCATTCATTTCGTCGGACAGGAGTTGGCCGCGCTCGGTCATCAGCTTCTCGAGCCCCGCCAGCCAGATCTGGAAGTAGCTCAGCCGTTCATAGGCCGGCAGGGTTTCGCGGGCGCTGCGGCTGGCGTCGATGTTCCACGAACCCGTGGCGCCCATGGCGAGCGTCAGGGCCAGCACGCGCGCTTCCCAGTTCGCATGAAAGGGCTCGCCCTCGGGCTCCGGCACGATGGCGCCGGGCATGTCGCGTCCGCCGAGGTCGGCATGGGTCACGTAGCTCATGGCGCGGTCTCCGGCGTGCAGGCGAGGCCGGTGCCGATCATCGAATCGCGTGTCACCAGTTCGGCCAGTTGTTCCTCGCTCAAAGTCTCGGTGCCGGCCGGCCGCCGTGGGATCACGAGGTAGCGCACTTCGGCCGTGGAATCCCAGACGCGGATGGCCGTGGATGCGGGCAGCCGGATGCCGAACTCGGCCAGCACGCCGCGCGGATCCTTCACGGCCCGCGAGCGGTAGGGCGCGCTCTTGTACCAGGTGGGCGGCAGGCCGAGCACCGGCCAGGGATAGCAGCTGCACAGCGTGCAGACGACCATGTGATGCTGGGTCTCGGTGTTGGCGACGGCGATCATGTGTTCACCCTGGCGGCCGGTGTAGCCGAGCGAGGCAATTGCCGCCGTGGCGTCTTTCAGGAGCCAGTCGCGGAAGACCGGATCGACCCAGGCCCGGGCGACAACGCGGGCGCCGTTGCGCGGACCGATCTTCGTCTGGTAGGTATCGATGAGCAGGTCGAGCGCGGCGGGGTCGATGTAGCCCTTCTGCGTCAGTATGGTTTCGAGCGCGCGGACCCGCAGGTCCATTTCGCCGAGTTCGCTGTGATCGTCTTCGTGGTCGTGGTGGTCGTGTGCCATTCGCACATGCTATCTCGGCGGGCCGGAAGCCCGACCGGGACTTACATCGACTGTTCGAGCATCCGCCGATAGTCGTCCCGTGTTGCCAGTCGCGGATTGGTCTTGTGGCAATGGTCGGCCATCGCACCGTCGATCACCTTCTCGAAGATGTCCCGGGTGACGCCGACTTCGCCCAGCCCCTTGGGCAGGCCGAGCCGCGCGTTCATGTCGCGGATCGCGTCGCCCAGGTCGCCGGCCGAGTCGAGGTGCATCGCCTGCGCCATCCGCTGCAGGCGCTGCTCCCGCTGTACCGATTCGGCCCTTGCATTGAAGCCGATGACGGCAGGCAGGAAAAGGGCGTTGAGCGTGCCGTGGTGCAGGCGCGGGTCGACGCCGCCCAGGCTGTGGCTGAGCGAATGCACGCAGCCCAGCCCCTTCTGGAAGGCCATCGCGCCCTCCATCGATGCGCTCATGAGGTTGAGCCGCGCCTCGCGGTCGCTGCCATCCCTGGTCGCGCGCTCGATGTGGCCCCAGGCCCGTTCGAGGCCGTCCAGGCCGATGCCGTCGGCCGGCGGGTTGAAGGCGGCCGACATGAAGGTTTCCATGCAATGCGCGATCGCGTCCATGCCGGTGGCGGCCGTCAGCCTGGGCGGCAGGCCGAGCGTGAGTTCCGGGTCGCAGATGGCGGCCTTGGGCATCAGGAACCAGCTGTGGAAGCCGAGCTTGCGGTGATCGTCGACGATCACGATGGCGCCGCGCGCCACCTCGCTGCCGGTGCCGCTGGTGGTCGGCACGGCGATGAGCGGGGCCACGCGGTCGGTGATCTTCGGCGAACCGCCTTCGATGGTCGCGTAGGTCTTGAGCGGTCCCTCGTGCGTCGCCGCGATGGCGACGCCCTTGGCGCAGTCGATGGCCGAGCCGCCGCCGACGGCGATCAGGCCGTCGCAGCGCCGCTCGCGGTAGATCGCGGCCGCCGCGCGCACGGCGGCTTCGGTGGGGTTGGAAGGCGTCTGGTCGAACACGGCCGCCGGCAAGTCGCCCAGCGCGTCGAGCGCTTTTTGCAGGATGCCGGCGGCCCGCACGCCCGCATCGGTCACGACCAGCGGCCTGGTGATGCCGATGCGGTCGCATTCGCCGCGAAGCAGCTGGATGGCGCCAAAGTCGAACTGGATCTGGGTGAGGTACTGGATGAGAGCCATGGGGTGATGTGCGGACGGTACGATGCGGGCCTTCGAATCTAGCAAGCGCGGACCACCTTGGACACTCAGAAAACCCTTGTCACTGTCACCTCCGGCATAGGCAGGCCGCGATGACACACCTCACGCCCAAGATGGCCGGCGTGGTCGACCGCATGGCGCGCGCCGGGCATCCACCCCTCCATACGCTCTCTCCCGCGAAGGCCAAGGCAGCCTATGAAAAGGGCGCCGGCGTGCTCGAGGTGCCCAAGCCGGCGCTGGAGCGCATCGACGATTTCACGCTGCCCGCGCGCGACGGACATGCGCTTCCCGTGCGGCTCTATGCGCCTTCGCATGAAGTGTTGCCGGTGCTGATGTACTTTCATGGCGGAGGCTTCACTGTCGGCAGCATTGCCACGCATGACACGCTGTGCCGTGTCCTGAGCCTGAAGAGCGGCTGCGCGGTGATCTCGGTGGACTATCGGCTGGCCCCCGAACACAAGTTTCCGACGGCGTCGAACGACGCATGGGATGCCTTGTCGCACCTGGCGACGAACGCGGGCCGATGGGGCCTGGACGGCACGCGCCTCGCGGTCGGCGGCGACAGCGCGGGCGGCACGCTGGCGGCGGTGTGCGCCATCCTCGCGCGCGACGCCGGGCTTGCCCTGGCGCTGCAGCTTCTCATCTATCCGGGCATGGCGGCCCATCAGGACACGCCCTCGCATCGGCGCCTTGCCAACGGCCCCTTGCTGACAGAGCCACTCATCAGCTGGTTCTTCGGCCTCTACGTGCGCTCGCGCGACGAGCGCAACGACTGGCGCTTCGCGCCGCTCAATGCGGACGACGTCGAAGGCGTCGCGCCGGCATGGATCGGGCTGGCCGAATGCGATCCGCTGGTCGACGAAGGCATCGCCTACGCTGACAAGCTTCGCGCCGCGGGCGTGGCCGTGGACCTCGAGATCTACCGCGGCGTGATCCACGAATTCATCAAGATGGGCCGCGCCGTGCCCGAGGCGTTGCAGGCACAGGCCGACGCAGCGCGCGCACTGAAGGAGGCCTTGCAGCCATGACCGAGACCCACCAGCGAGCCGAGTTCCGCTTCTTCCATCGCCTGCGCGTGCGCTGGGCCGAAGTCGACATGCAGAAGATCGTGTTCAACGCGCACTATCTGATGTATTTCGACACCGCCATCTCCGACTACTGGCGCGCCCTGGCGCTCCCCTATGAGGATGCGATGCGGCAGCTCGAGGGCGACTTGTACGTGCGCAAGGCCACGATCGAGTTCAACGCCTCGGCGCGGGTAGACGACATGCTCGACGTCGGCATGAAATGCGTTCGGGTGGGCAACTCGTCGATCCAGTTCCTCGGCGGGCTGTTTCGCGGCGATGAACTCCTGGTGAGCTGCGAGCTGGTTTATGTGTTCGCCGACCCCGCGACGCAAACGTCCAGGCCCGTCCCGCCGCTGCTGCGCGAGATCTTCACGGCCTACGAAGCTGGCGAATCGATGTGTGAAATCATCACGGGCAGCTGGGCTCGACTCGGCGATGGTGCCGGCGCCGTGCGCCGGAAGGTCTTCATCGAGGAGCAACGCATTCCTGAAGAGATGGAATGGGACGAGGACGACGCCACCGCGGTGCATGCTGTCACGCGCAACCGGCTCGGGCAGGTGATCGCGACCGGGCGCCTGGTTGTCGAAGCGCCGGGGCTGGGACGAATCGGCCGCGTGGCGGTACACCGGGGCATGCGCAGCGGCGGCCATGGCGCCGCCCTGCTGCATGCCCTGGAGGCTGTGGCGAAGGCGCGCGGCGACAGCGCGGTGACCTTGCATGCGCAGCGCAGTGCCGAGGCGTTCTATGCCCGGCTGGGCTACGCGCCGCATGGCGAGCCTTTCGAGGAAGCGGGCATCGTGCACGTCGAGATGCGACGGTTGATCTAGGTCGCCCTCGGCACGCGAGAGCGCGGCCCCCTGCAGCCGGGAATACCCGATGGCAGCGCGTGCGGTCCGCAACCACCATGGCTGTCCCCGAAGCTTCTGGAGGATTCAGCGATGGCGAACTTTGTTCTGGTTCATGGCGCCTGGCATGGCGGCTGGTGCTACCGCGAGACCGCCCAGGCACTGCGCGCGGCCGGGCACACGGTGTTCACGCCCACCCACACCGGCCTCGGCGAGCGTTCCCACCAGGCGGCGCAGGACATCACCCTGGAGACCCATATCCGCGATGTCTGCGGCTGCATCGAATGGGAAGAACTGCAGGACGTGATCCTGGTGGGCCATTCTTACGGCGGCATGGTCATCACCGGTGTCGCGGACCGGATGAGCGACAAGGTGCGCACGCTCGTCTATCTCGACGCCTTCGTGCCGGAGCATGGCGATTCGTTGACGGGTCTGCTGTCCAAGGCGCTCGTGCCTGAAGTGGCGGCGCAGTTTCTCGGCGCTTTTCGCGGCACCGCCCTGGAGGGCCATTCGGGATTGATGCAACCGATCTCCGCGGAGATGTTCAACATCGCGCAGGCCAATCGGGCGCGCGTCGATCGGTTGTGCCGACCGCAGGCGCTTGCGACCTTCGAGATGCCCCTGCTTCTGACCGGTGCCGCGGACAAGGTTGCCGAGCGGCTCTACATTCTCGCGGACGGCTGGGACCCCAGCCCGTTCCGCTACTTCGCCGCCAAGCTTGAAAGCGCCCCCGGCTGGCACCTGGTCAAGCTGCCGAGCAGCCACGACGTGATGGTCGACATGCCGAAGGAGCTGGCGGCGGAACTGCTGAAGCTGGCCTGAGCGCAGGTTCGACGTTCAGATGTCCTCGAGCAGCGCGTAAGGCAGGGGCTCGACAGTGAGCGGGGGGCCGTCCGCGGCGCCCGCATGCAGGCCGCCCGCATCGATCGCGGCAATCTGGATGGAGATCAGCGCCGACCATCCACCGTTGGGCGCCGCCGCAGCCTGCGCCACGGTGCCGACGGGCTGTTCAGCGTCATTGCCGGCAAAGACTTCCTGACCGGCCTCGAGCGGCGCATCCGCCTGCACAAGGTAGGTACGCCGCTTCAGCGTGCCGCGGAACTGGCTGCGCGCCACCACTTCCTGCCCCGGATAGCAGCCCTTCTTGAAGTTCACGCCGCCGACGGATTCGTAATTGATCATCTGAGGAACGAAGGCTTCCACCACCGGGGTGGTCAGCGTCACGATTCCGCTGCGCACCTCGCTCCAGGGCCAGAGCGCCGGATCGAGCGCGGCACCTTGGGGTGGGGGACTGCCGGCCGGCGCGATCCACAACGCGCGGGGAACGCCGTCCGACGGGTACAGCGTGACCATGCTGGCGTCTCCGACCGCGATGCGCAGCCCCGGGGGCGCCCCCGCATCGACCCCATTGGCGGTCAGTGCGGAGCCGGCCAACCCGTGAAGCACGAACTCGTCGCTGGCGTCGCTCAGCTTGACCTTGGCGCGCAGCACGTACATCGAGAGCCGCTTCACCGTGGCCGCGAGGATGTCGCGGCTGCAGACCAGCAGCACACGGTCGGATTCAGGGCGAATGCCGATGAAACTGGCGATCACCCGCCCCTTGGCCGAGCAGAGCGCGGCCAGGCGAGCCTCGGAAGGACCGAGCAGGGCGAAGTCCTGGGTCAGTTGGCCGTTGAGAAAGTTCGCGGCATCGGGACCCTCGGCGCGGATCACGCCGAGGTGGGAGAGGGCAGTTACGCCATTCAGAGCGGCTGGGGTCATCGCTGAATTATCATGGCCCGCTGAGTTCCGCTCGTCCCGCAGGGCTTCCCTTTTCTTCATCGCTTCTCCCTCTCGCCTCCTTCCACCGGATCCGTGCGCCGCTTCTTTCTCACGCTCTTTCTTCTTGCCGCGCTGGTCGCGCTGGGCCTTGGCGCGGCTGGGCTCTGGTGGGTGCATCAGCCGCTCAAGCTGCCTGCGCCTTCGGTCGACCTCTCGGTCGAGCCCGGCACGACGCCTCGCGGGGTCGCGCAGGCTGTCGCCGACACGGGCACCGCTGTCCCGCCGCAATTGCTGTACCTGTGGTTCCGGTTGTCGGGTCAGGACCGGCAGATACGCGCCGGCAGCTATGAGCTGGAGCAGGGCGTCACACCGCGTCTGTTGCTGAACATGCTGGTGCGAGGCGAAGAAGCGACGCGCAGCGTGGTACTGGTCGAGGGATGGAACTTCCGCCAGGTGCGTGCCGCCTTGGCGAAGGCAGATCAATTGAAACCCGAGACGATCGGGCAGACCGACGAAGAGGTGATGGACAGGCTCGGAAAGCCCGGCCTCCACCCGGAGGGGCGCTTCTTCCCGGACACCTATACCTACTCCAAGGGCTCGACGGACGTTGCGCTCCTGCAACGCGCCATGCGCGCCATGGACAAGAAGCTCGAGGCCGCGTGGGCCGCTCGCGCCTCGAATCTGCCCCTCAAGACGGCCGATGAGGCGCTTATTCTGGCAAGCATTGTCGAAAAGGAGACGGGCAAGGCCAATGACCGCCCGGAAGTGGCCGCGGTCTTCGTGAATCGGCTGCGCGCCGGAATGCCACTGCAGACCGATCCGACCGTCATCTACGGCCTCGGCCCGCGCTTCGACGGGAATCTGCGCAAGAAGGATCTCCAGACCGACACGCCATGGAACACCTATACGCGCGGCGGCCTGCCGCCCACGCCCATCGCGATGCCGGGCAAGGCCGCGCTGATGGCGGCTGTGCAGCCTGCGCAGAGCAAGTCACTCTATTTTGTTTCGCGCGGCGACGGATCCAGCCAGTTCAGCAGTTCGCTGGATGAGCACAACCGTGCGGTGAACCGGTATCAACGCGGCGTCGAGCCGAATCAGCGGAGCGGGCAATGAAGGGTTTGTTCCTGACGCTCGAGGGGATCGATGGCGCCGGCAAGTCCAGCCATATCGATGCGCTCGAAGCCCTCTTCACGGCGCAGGGCCGTCGGGTCACGCGTACGCGCGAGCCCGGGGGCACGCCGTTGGCCGAAACGCTGCGCACGCTGATTCTCGAACAGGCGATGGACCCGCTGACCGAATCCCTGATGGTGTTCGCGGCAAGGCGGGATCACATCGTGCGCGTGATCGAGCCCGCACTGGCGCGCGGCGATATCGTGTTGTGCGATCGCTTCACGGATGCGACCTTCGCCTACCAGGGCGCCGGAAGGGCATTCGACCTCGAGGTGCTTTCCACGCTGGAGCGATGGGTCCAGGCGGAGGAGGGCGCTCCGGCCGGCAAGCTGCTGCAACCTGACATCACCCTGTGGTTCGACTTGTCGCCGGAGGCGGCGGCCGAGCGGCTGGCGGGGGCTCGCGTGCCGGACAGGTTCGAGTCCCAGCCGGTTGAATTCTTCCGACGTGTCGCGGCCGGCTACGCGACGCGAGCGGCCGGATCGAAGCGCTTCATTCGCATCGACGCGAGCCGCTCGCGCGACCAGGTCTGGCAGCAGATCGAGGTGGCTCTGAGGGATCGCGGCATGGTCGCGCAGCAAAGGGGGAACACATCATGACAGCGGCGGAATTGTCCCCCTGGCTTCGCAAGCCGCTGGTGGACCTGCTGCGCCAGCGTGGCCACGCCTGGCTGCTGCAAGGCCCGTCTGGTCTCGGGCAGTATGAGCTCGGCCTCGCACTCGCCGCCGCATGGCTGTGCGAGCAGCCCGAGGGCGCAAGCAAAGAGGGCGCCTGTGGCCAATGCCCCAGTTGCCATGCCATCCGGGTGCGCACCCATGCGGATCTGTGTGTGCTCATGCCTGAAGTCGCCATGCAGGAACTCGGCTGGCCGCTGGATGAAAAATCGCAGGCCGATATCGACGACAAGAAGCGCAAGCCCAGCCGGGAGATCCGTGTCGAGGCCATGCGCGATGCGGTGGGTTTTGCCCAGCGCACCAGTGCGCGCGGGCGTGGCAAGGCCATCCTCGTCTATCCGGCGGAGCGGATGAACACGATCACCGCCAATGCATTGCTGAAAACGCTGGAGGAGCCGGTTGGCGATGTGCGTTTCGTGCTCGCAAGCGAGGCGGCCTGGCAATTGCTGCCCACCATTCGAAGCCGCTGTCTCGGGTTCACGCTCCCTTGGCCGGGCGATGCCGAGGCGCGCGCCTGGCTGGTGGCGCAGGGTGTCCCTGCCGCCGACGCTCCTGCGCTGTTGCGTGCGGCCGGGGGCCGCCCGAGCGATGCGTTGAAGCTGGCCGGCCAGGGACAATCGCCCAAGGCCTGGGCCCTGTTGCCCAAGGCCATGTCCCGAGGCGACGTCGGCGCCCTGGCCGAACACGCACCCGCCCAAGCCATCGGCGTGCTGCAGAAGCTGTGCCATGACTTGATGGCCCGCAGCAGCGGCGCGGCACCGCGCTTTTTCGAACCCGAGGATCTGCCAGCGGCCGTTCCGTCGAAACTGGCACTTGCGCGCTGGTCGAAATCGCTCGCGAACGCGGCAAAAACCGCAGAACACCCCTTCAACGCGGGTCTCATGCTCGAAGCGCTTGTGAGCGAGGCGCGAACCACCCTAAACTCGTCGGCACCTCGCCCATGAACACACCAGTTGCACCCACACCCCCCGCACCGGCGCGGCCCAGCGTCATCCAGCTGGCCATCAAGGAAAAAGGGGCGCTCTATGCGGCGTACATCCCATTGTTCGCCGAAGGCGGGATCTTCATCCCGACGTCGCGCGAGTACCGGCTTGGCGATGACGTCTATGTGCTGCTGACGCTGCCGGAAGACCCGCAGCGCTATCCTGTGGCCGGAAAGGTGGCCTGGATCACGCCGGCGCGTGCGGCCGGCAACAGGGCGCCGGGCGTAGGCATCCGGTTCCCTGCCGACGACAAGTCGCGCCAGTTGAAGGCCCGCATCGAAGAGGCGCTGGGCGGCACGATGGCCTCCGACCGCCCGACCCAGACCATTTGAGTTTCGCGTCCGTCGTGGCGCGGACCGCACGCGGTGCGGGTGCACTGCCGTTTCAAGATGCCGTCAAACCCGGCGAAGTTCAGCGATGTTCACAGACTCTCACTGCCACCTGACTTTTCCCGAATTCGCGGACCAAATACCGCAGATTCGCGCTGCCATGGCTGCTGCGCAGGTCGACCGCGCGCTATGTATCTGCACCAAGCTGGAGGAGTTCGCCGAGGTTCAGGCACTCGCGGCGCGTTATGACAACTTCTGGGCCAGCGTGGGCGTGCATCCAGACAACGAGGACATCGCCGAGCCCACGGTCGAGGATCTTGTTCTGCGCTCGGCATTGCCCAAGGTGATCGCCATCGGGGAGACGGGGCTCGACTATTACCAGATGGAGGAACGCAAGGGCGGCAGGAGTATTTCGGACATGGAGTGGCAGCGCGAGCGCTTCCGCGTGCACATCAGAGCTGCACAGGCAACACGCAAGCCTCTGGTCATCCACACTCGCGAGGCTTCGGCCGACACTCTGGCCATACTGAAAGAAGCGGGCGAAGACGGCTCCGGAACGGCGGCTGGCGGCGTGTTCCACTGTTTCACCGAGACCGCCGAAGTCGCCCGCGCAGCGTTGGACCTGGGTTTCTACATCTCCTTCTCAGGCATCCTGACTTTCAAGAAGGCTCAGGAGCTGCGCGATGTGGCGGCTTTCGTGCCGCTTGATCGCATGCTCATCGAAACCGACAGCCCGTACCTGGCCCCGGTTCCTTATCGAGGCAAGACGAACAATCCGTCTTATGTGCCTTTTGTCGCCCAGCAGATTGCTCAATTGCGAAAGCTGCCCGTCGAGGCGATTGCACAAGCAACCAGCGCCAACTTCGAAGCCCTGTTTACAGGGGCAAGAACATGCTAATTCACCTTAAAAAGCTTCTCTATCTTATTGTTTGTTCTATTGTTTTTCCGGTGCATGCCGGTTCGTTTGATGACTTCTTCCGGGATGTCCGAAGCGACAATGCGAGCGGCGTCAAAGGCCTGCTGGATCGCGGATTTGACCCCAACACTCGCGATGCACAGGGGCAGACGGCACTGCTCATAGCCGTGCGCGAACCGTCGCCCAGAGTGGTCCAGGTCCTTCTTGACTCACCGAAGACCGAGGTCGAGACACGCAACGCGAAGGACGAGAGTCCGCTGATGCTGGCGGCGATCAAGGGCCAGCAAGACGTCGTGACCCGGTTGATCGCACGGGACGCCGACATCAACAAGCCAGGCTGGGCGCCGTTGCATTACGCCGCCACCGGTGGGCATGTGGCCATCATGAAGCAGCTCATCGACAACTATGCGTTCATCGATGCGCAGTCGCCCAACGGGACGACGCCGCTGATGATGGCCGCGATGTACGGCTCGACAGATGCCGTCAAATTGCTGCTGGACGAAGGCGCCGATCCGCTGATGAAGAACGACAAGAACATGACGGCTGCGGACTTCGCGCGGCGAGCCAACAGGCCTGATGCGGTGGCACTGATCGCTGCAGCGATCCGCGCGAAGAGACCCAGCGACGGCAAGTGGTGAGCCGTGGTTCGGATCCTTCGATTTTCTGACCACAATGTATATTATGTAAAATGAGAAATGCGATGCCACTGTGGCACACGCATGCGGGCGGCCGTGTCAGCCGAACGTCCGCGGCTCCATAGCCTTCCCCTCCTTCTCGGGCGCCTGGCTGGACCCTTCGACCCGGTACAACCCCCTGTGCGGACCTCGCGCGCCCTCGCTTAGCATGCAGCAGGAAGTGCACCGGGCAACGCCCGGGTTCAAAGATGGATCTGAAGCAACTGCAACTACTGGCGGACATCGTCGAGGCCGGCAGCCTCACCAAGGTCTGCGCCGCTCGAGGGGTCGCCCAGTCCGCACTCAGCAAGCAGATCGCCATGCTGGAACGAGACTTCGAAGCGAAGCTGTTCTATCGCACTGGCCGCGGCGTTGTGCTGACGGAGTTCGGGCAGAGCGTCATGCCGCGCGTCAAGGCGGTGCTCGCTGAATATGGTGGACTCAGGGATGAGATCCGCTCGCAGGCAGGCGTGCCGAGCGGGCCCGTCAGACTTGAGCTGCAGGCCTCGATCACGCAATCCCTGGTGGGCGAACTGTTTCGAAGGCTGCGGAGCGACTATCCGCGCGTCGAGCTCCGTCTGATGGAAGGCTTCTCGGGGCACATCGAGGACTCGCTCGCCAGCGGGCGTGCCGACATCGGTGTGCTGGCGCGCTATGGTTCGCACAGCTATCGCACCGACGAGGTCCTGAGGACGGACGAGCTCTACCTGGTGGGCCCGGCCGGAGACGCATTGACCGCCAGGCGCTCATGCCGCTTTGCCGAATTGGCGAATATCCCCCTCATTCTTCCCGGAGCGCCGGATGGGCTTCGGCCGATGCTGGCAGAGACCGCGAAGAAGCACGGCATCGGACTGAATGTTGCCATCGAGGTGGATTCGCTGACGGCCATGAAGGCCATCGTGGCTGGCGGCTCCGGCTACACGATCCTGACGCGGCAGGCGGTGCTCCCCGAGATCGAACTGCGGGAGCTGCAGGCCACCCTGATCGTCGACCCCACGCTGAGCCGAACGCTGGTGCTGGCCGCGAGCGCGCAACGTCCGCTGACTTCCGCCGGGCGCGTCGTCCTCGCCTTGATCCGAGAGCAGCTTTCCCGCGACAACGGTGAAGGCGACCACGAGCCCTGCCCTGGCGCCGCACGCGGCGCGCCCGACACCGTGCAGATCGCTTCCTTGCGCCGCTAGCCCGCCTCGCTCATGACGGGTTCGGGGTGCATCGATTGCTGCTCGGCGCGCTTGAGCAAGTCCAGGGCGACGTCGACGATCATGTCCTCCTGCCCGCCCACCATGCCGCGCCGGCCGAGTTCGACCAGGATGTCGACCGCCTTCAGCCCGTACTTCGCCGCCGCGAGCTCCGAGTGGCGCAGGAAGCTGGAGTACACCCCGGCGTAGCCCAGCGCCAGCGTCTCGCGGTCGACGCGCACCGGCCGGTCCTGCAGGGGACGGACGATGTCGTCTGCCGCGTCCATCAGCCGGAAGAGCTCGCATCCGTGGTTCCAACCCAGTCGATCCGCCGCCGCGATGAAAACCTCGAGCGGCGCATTGCCCGCCCCCGCGCCCATGCCGGCGAGACTGGCATCCACGCGATCGCAGCCCTCCTCGACCGCCACGATCGAATTGGCGACACCCAGGCTCATGTTGTGATGGGCATGCATGCCGGTCCGCGTCGCGGAATCCAGTACGTCCTTGAAGGCGCGGAAGCGGTCCCGCACGCCGTTCATGGTGAGCGCGCCGCCGGAGTCGACGACGTAGCAGCAGGTGGCGCCGTAGCTTTCCATCAGCTTGGCCTGTCTTGCGAGTTCCTGAGGCGAGGTCATGTGGCTCATCATCAGGAAGCCGGCGGTGTCCATTCCGAGGCTGCGCGCGTACTCGATGTGCTGCCTCGAGATGTCGGCTTCGGTGCAATGGGTCGCGATTCGCACCATTCGCGCGCCCGCGTCGTACGCCGCCTTGAGGTCATGGACGGTGCCGATGCCGGGCAGCAGGAGGGTCGCGATCTTCGCGTGCTTGACGACGGAGGCGACCGCCTCGATCCACTCGATGTCCGTGTGCGCGCCGAAGCCGTAGTTGAAGCTCGACCCCTGCAGTCCATCGCCATGGGCGACCTCGATCGAATCGACCTTCGCCTCGTCGAGCGCGCGGGCGATCTGCATGGCCTGAGCGATGCTGTACTGGTGCCGGACCGCATGGCTGCCGTCGCGCAGCGTGACGTCGGAAATGAAGAGTTTCTTGTTCATCGTGCTTCTCCGGAGTTCAGACGGCGACGCCGTCGGGCCGCCGTTGCGTTGCCATGCGTTCGGCCATGCGCTCGGCGGTCTTCAATGCGGCGCTGGTCATGATGTCGAGGTTGCCGGCATAGGCAGGCAGGTAGTGCGCCGCGCCCTCCACCTCGATGAAGATGCTGGTCTTCAGCCCGTCGAAACGGCCGACACCTGCGATGTTCAAGCCCTCCACGCGGTCGAACTGCACCTTCTGCTTGAGCCGGTAACCGGGTACGTACTGCCGTACCTGCGCGGCCATGCGATCGACCGATTCCGCGATCTCGTCCTGGCTGGCCACATCGCTGAGCGTGTAGACGGTGTCGCGCATCATCAAGGGCGGATCGGCGGGATTGAGCACGATGATGGCCTTCCCCCTGGTGGCGCCGCCCACGACCTCGATGGCTTTGGATGTGGTCTCGGTGAATTCGTCGATGTTGGCGCGCGTGCCGGGGCCGGCCGATTTGCTGGCGATGCTGGCGACGATCTCGGCGTAGTGCACCTTGGCGATGCGCGACACGGCGGCCACCATCGGAATGGTGGCCTGGCCGCCGCAGGTCACCATGTTGACGTTGGGCGCGTCGAGGTACCGGTCTCCGTTGACGGACGGGATGCAATAAGGCCCGATCGCCGCCGGCGTCAGGTCGATCATGCGGATGGCGGGCTTCAGCCCGCGCAGCAGGGTTTCGTTCTTCGCGTGCGCCGAAGCGCTGGTCGCGTCGAAGACGATGTCGATGTCCGGGAACACCGGCAGCTCCACCAGCCCCTGCACCCCCGCGTGAGTCGTGGCGACCCCCATGCGCGATGCGCGCGCCAGGCCGTCTGATGCGGGATCGATGCCGACCATCGCGGCGATCTCGATGCTGGCCGCGTTGCGCATGATCTTGATCATCAGATCCGTGCCGATGTTGCCGCTGCCGATGACGGCGGCTTTCAGTTTGCCCGAGGACATTTGT
Organism: Variovorax sp. 01T432; assembly: GCF_056398605.1. Classification (NCBI taxonomy): domain Bacteria; kingdom Pseudomonadati; phylum Pseudomonadota; class Betaproteobacteria; order Burkholderiales; family Comamonadaceae; genus Variovorax; species Variovorax sp. 01T432. The sequence continues at coordinate 70,703 of NZ_JBFTPS010000013.1, read as the reverse complement.
CGTTCTCCAGATAGTTCAAGGGTTGCCGGCGCGCTCAGGCGGCGAAGATCGTGCGCACGCTGCCGAGTCCGCCGATGGTCGTGTCGACGACGTCGCCGGCTTCGACCGCGACCATGGGGCCCAGGGCGCCGCTCATGATCACGTTGCCCTCCTTCAGGGGCCGGCCCACCTCGACCATCTTGCGTGCCAGCCAGAGCGCGGCGTTGAGCGGGTGCCCGAGGCAGGCCGCGCCCACGCCCGCCGACACCAGCTCGCCGCGGCGCTCCATGACCATGCCGCACAGGCGCAAGTCCAGTTGATCGAGAGTCCGGGGCTCCGTGCCGAGCGCGTAGAGGCCGGACGAGGCGTTGTCGGCGATGGTGTCGATGAGCTTGATGTCCCATCGGGCGATGCGGCTGCCGACGATCTCCACCGCGGGCAGCACGTACGCGACCGCCGACACGAGCTGCGCGAAGGTCAACTGCTCCGCGTCCAGGTCGCGGCGCAGCACGATGGCAATCTCCGCCTCGACCTTGGGTTGGAGCACGCGCCTCAATGCGATCTCCTCGCCCGGGCCGATCTCCATGTCGGCGTACAGCATGCCGAAGTCCGGGGCGTCGACGCCCAGCTGCTGCTGCACCGACCTGGATGTCAGGCCGATCTTGCGCCCGACGATGCGTCGGCCATGCTCGACACGATGGCGCGTGTTGAGTTCCTGGACGGCGTATGCGGCTTCCGCCCCGCCGTGCAGCAGCTCGTCGCGCACCGGTGCGATCGCGACGCCGGTCCTCTCGGCCTCACGGATCCGGGCGGCAATGCGCTCGATGAGCCCCGTGTCGGGCGTGTGGTCGGCATGGTCTTCTGGCTTCATAAATCTCCTTGTCGATGCGTATGGATCGGCCCCTGGCGCGGACGGCGAAAGTCAGCCCAGGAATCCGATGGAAATCCACGGGAACAGCGCCACCAGGACGGTCCCCACGAGCAGGGCCAGCATGTAGCCGGCGATGGGGCGGATGCCTTGGCTCGGACTGATGCGGCTGATGGCGCAGGCCGCGTAGTAGCCGACACCGAAGGGCGGCGCGAACAGCCCGATGCCCATGGCCAGCACCACCACCATCGCGTACTGCACGTCATGCACGCCGAGCTGCTTGGCGATGGGGAACAGCAGCGGTCCGAAGAGGACGATCGCCGGAATGCCTTCGAGCACACTGCCGAGGACGACGAACGCGGCGATGGATACCGCAAGAAATCCGGCCGTGCCGCCCGGCAGGTGGGTCATGGCATCGGCGAGCTGGCGTGAGAATCCGGACTGCGTCAGGGACCAGGCCATGCCCGTGGCCGCGCCGATGATCAGGAGGATGGCGCCCGAGAGCGCAGCCGTCTCCACCAGCGCCGGCCAGAGCCGCCGCCAGTCGAACCTGCGGTAGACAAGGATGCCGACGGCCATCGAGTAGACGATGCCGATGGTGGAGACTTCGGTGGCCGTGGCCACGCCTTCGATCACCGCGGCGCGGATCACGAAGGGCAAGGCCAGGGCGGGCGCGGCAAACAGGAACAAGCGGCCGACCCGCGCCCAGCCCACGCGTGCGGCCACGACGCATCGCGTGAACCGGTTGCGCCACCAGACCACCAGGCAGAGCATGAGGGCCAGCACGACGCCGGGCAGCATGCCGCCGGTGAACAGATCCGCGATCGAGATGCCGGTGACGGAGCCGATGGTGATGAGCACGAGGCTCGGCGGAATGGTCTCGGTCTGCGCACCTGAAGCGGACAGCAGCGCCACCATTTCGCCCTCCTCCGCGCCCCGCCGTTTCATCTCGGGAAACAGGACTGGGGCGACAGCGGCCATGTCCGCCGCCTTGGAGCCGGAAATGCCCGACACGAGGTACATCGCGCCGATCAGCACGTACGACAGCCCTCCCCGCACATGCCCCAGCAGGCTGGCCAGGAACTCGACCATGGCCTTGGCCATCGAGGTCATCTCGAGCAGCACGCCGAGGAACACGAACAGCGGCACCGCCAGCAGGATCAGGTGCGACATGCCCTCGTCCATGCGGCCGATGACCACGACGGTGGGCGTCGATGTCGTCAGGGCGAGGTAGCCGAAAGTCGCCAGGCCGAAGGCGAACGCGATCGGCACGCCGGCGAAGACCAGAAGCGCCACGATGCCCACGAAGAAGATGAGAAGGTTGAGGTTGCCGAGCTGCGCCAGCAGCGGCTGCAGGAGGACAAGACCGCCGACCAGCGCGGCCACGCCGATGACGGCAGCCGCGACGTGCCTGCGTTGCGGATGACCGAGCAGCCGCACGATGGCGATGGCAAGAATCAACACGACCCCGATCGGCAAGGCCGCGGCGCGCCAGATGTTGGAGATATCGAGGGCCGGCAGCGTGACCATCATCTCGTCGCTCGCGAACTCACAGGCGGGGTGCGCGATGAGGACGAGGTAGGTGGCCGCGGCAACCACCGCGACAAGATCGAGGAAGACGCGCAACCGTGGCGACGCCTTGTCCACGAGCGCAGTCATCCGCATGTGGCCTCCACGGCGGAATGCCACGGCTGCGCCCAGCATGGCCAGCCACAGAAAGAGGATGGAAGCCAGCTCGTCGGACCAGATGAGGGGCTGGTGAAACACGTAGCGGCTCGCCACCCCGGCAAAGAGAACGCAGATCTCCGCCAGCACCAGCAGGGCTGCGGGCACTTCGGTGATCCAGCCCAGGAGCCGGTCTGCCTGCCGCGCCCAGCCGGAAGGGATCGGCCCTGCATCGCCGGGGGCGCCACCGTCCTCGCCGCCGGGGGGCGTCACTCCGCGCCCTCGCGAGCCATGGGACGGGGCGCGGGACGTGCCCGCGGGCATCGGCAAGTAGGGGTAGGCATGGACATGACCGGCTCCGTCTCTTACTGGTGACCCGGGAGGCCGAGCACGTTGGCGCCGATCGCAGGATCCACGAACCTGTCGAGGCGATCAGGATGCAGCACCACCGTGATCTCCGACGAGCCGGTCCCCACCGTCAGGCCCAGCAGGTGCCCACCGCTGCCGATGAAGCTTCCATCCGTCACGATGCCGTGCGCGTGGATGGAAGGCTTGCCCTCTTTCCAGGCGATGGTGCCGGTCATGTTCGCCATCTCGACGTCCCTGAAGGTCTTCGGATCGAACACCTTGCGCTTGAAGTCGTAGAAGCCGAAAGTCGCTTCGTGCATGAACCCGATGCCGACGAAGCTGGCGCTCGGGATGTTCTCTGCCACCGCCAGCTTCTCCAGGTGGGCGATGACGTTGTCGCCGTTGCGCAGGACCATCAGGTAGCCGGTGGGCGTCTTGACGTATTTGCCCGTGAGGTCCTGGGCGCTCGCCGAGGCCGTGAACAAGAGGGCCGCGGCCGCTGTCAGCAGGCTGAGGCCGATGGATCTGAAGTGAAGGTTCTGCATGGTCGTTGTCTCTCTTGAGTTGTCTTTGCGGATAGCCGCGCGCGGCTCGCCCCGCCTCGCGGCGTCGCATTCGCGGCAGATCGATGAAAGGTGAAGCGGGCCGGACTAGGCCAGGGTGCCCGCGTATTTCTCGAGCCGTGCCCAGGCCTCTGGACCGAACTTCTTCTGCCAGTCGGCGTAGAAGCCGGTCTTGTGGAGCGCCTCCCTGAAGGCACCGACTTCGGGCGTGTTGAAGCTCATGCCCCTGGCCTTGAGGTCTTCGCGCAGCCGTGTGTTGAGTGCATCGACCGCCTGGCGCTGGCGCATCGCCTGCGCGTCGAAGATGCGCGAGGCGAGCTGGCGCAGGTCATCGTGCAATGCATTCCACGACCGCAGGTTGGCGACAAGCCAGAAGCCGTCCCAGACATGCGAGGTCAGCGAGCAGTACTTCTGCACTTCATAGAGCTTCTGGGTCTCGAGGATCGTGAGCGGGTTCTCCTGCCCGTCGACGATCCGGGTCTGCAGCGAGGTGTAGACCTCGGCCATGTTGATGCCCGCCGGCGACGCGCCGAAGGCCTTGAACAGCGAGGTCAGCGCCGGGCTGAGCGGCACCCGGATCTTGAACCCCGACAGATCCTGCGGCGAATTGATCTGGCGCGTGCTGCTGGTGATCTGGCGGAAGCCATGGTCCCAGATCCTTGCTTGCGGATAGAGATTGGCCTTGGCGAAGGCGCCGCGAATGTGCGCGCCGAGATCGCCGTCCATCGCCTTCCACACGGCGTCATAGTTCGGGAAGGCGAAGCCCACGCCGCTGATGGATGCGACCGGAACGAGCGTCCCCCAGATCAGTCCGGCCGTGCTGACGAAGTCGATGGCGCCGGAGCGGACCTGCGAGATCATGTCCGTGTCGCTACCGAGCTGGCTGTTCGGAAAGACTTCGATCGAGAGCTGGCCGTTCGACTCTTTCAGGATGGCGGCGCATGCCTCCTGAAGGCCCGCCGTCGTGGGGTGCGATGGGGCGAGCGCAATGCCCAGCTTGTATGAGAATTTCGGCCCCGCGGCCTGCGCCCTGCCCGGCTTCAGCAGCATGGCGGGAAAGGCTCCAGCCGCTGCTATCGTCGCGATCTGCTTGATGGAGGCGCGGCGTCCGAGGCGGGGCGGCGCATTGGAATCGATGGTCATTTTGTCTCCGTGTAGTTGCTTGCCGGGTCTATGGCCGGCTGTTCAGGAACGCGGAGAATGACCGCGCTCCATCCCAGTTCTGGACCAGCGTGAGCTTGCGTCGCAGGAAGAGACCGGTTGCGATTCGCTCGGCAAAGGCCTCGAAGGTCTTCGTCGGATCATCGATCTCGAAGACGAAGTAGACCTTCGCCTCCTCGTTCGACAGCCAGGGTCCGCCCAGGAGCTTGAGGTCCTCCGGCAGGTTGTGTGGCTTGATCCCCTGGCGCAGGTTGCCCAGAAAATCGACCACGCCCTTCATGACCGGCGCGCTCATGTCCTTGAGCCAGACCTCGTTGAAAAATATCGGCATCTTCAGTTCCTTTGTTGACGACGGTTCGACATCGAACCTGGTTGCTGGCGGCTTCGGCGCCGACTCAGGCCGCGTTGATGCGATCCGAATAGGCCTTCATCCCATCCCAGTCGGACAGGAGGGTCAACTTGCGGCGGGCGAAGAGCCCGCTGACCATGCGTTCCGCATAGGCGTCGAACATGGTGGAGGGGTCGTTGATCTCGAAGATGAACATGACCTTGGCCTCCTCGGCCGAGAGCCAGGGGCCGGCGAGCATCCGGAGGTCGTCGGGCAGGTTGTCCGGCTTCGATCCGACGCTGAGATTGCCAAAGAAAGCCACCGCTTCCTCCATGAGTGCAGGGTTCAAGTCACCCAGCCAGACTTCGTTCAAGAAAAGCGGCATCGCAGTCCCCATCAAGACGTGTCAGAAATGCGGCTGGGGCGAATCGATGTGCAGCCCCCGCCGCCGCGAGAACCTGTTCGCGATATCGAAGCAGGCAGACAAAGGATAGGAAAGTGCGGGGACGCGAGGTAGCCTGGAAAAGCGATATCAGACATTCTTCGCCGCACAACGTCTTCGACGGCTAGAGCCCCAGCACATTGGCGCCGATGCAGCTGTCGAGCGCACGCGCCAGGCGCCGGTCGTGCCGCAGGACCGTGATCTCCACGGAGCCGGTGCCGACCTCCAGGTCCAGCAGGTGACCGCCGTAGGCCCGGAAGTCCCGCCCCGCGGCGACACCGTGCGCGTGAATGGAGGGCTTGCCCTCCTTCCATGCGATGCTGCCGACCATGCTGCCGAGTTCGACGTCCCGGAAGGTCTTGGGGTCGAACATCTGCCGTTGCGCATCCCAGAAGCCGAAGGTCGCGTGCACGAAGCCGAGGCCGGTGAAGCTGGCGCTGGGCAGCGCTTCGGCGTCCGCCAGCCGCTCGAGGTGGGCGAAGACGTTGTCGCCCTGGCGCAGCACGACGAGAAAGCCCGTCGGCGTGGGGACGTATCGGGTGCGGGGATCGGCGCTTGTCGTTGTCATGGGGCTCCTTCAGCCATCTGGATGACTCGGAGTGAACGGCGCTCGAACCGGAGGGACGACGACGCCGGATCACCGAGTCCGTTTGAAACAGGCTGCAGTGTGCGGCCCGCACTCCTTCCGCATAAGGGCAGGCTCGGCAAATGAGTGTTGACCCGCGATCAAGAATTGCCGCGTGCGCCTGGCGCCGAGGCAATTGATCCGGCCTGCGCGCGGGCGTCATGACCACGCCCCCGCAGCGCATAATGACCAGCTCCCGTGAGCCGGAGAACGAGGATGAATGCGCACCAGCCTCTTCGCTTGCATGTGCCTGAGCCGACTGGCCGCCCGGGGCATGAGACCGACTTTTCCTACCTGCATTTGTCGCCCGCGGGCGCCGTTCGCAAGCCTGCGCTCGACGCCTCGCCCGTCGAAACCGCCGACCTGGCGTTCACGCTGGTTCGCGTGCTTGACGAAGATGGCCGTGCCGTCGGCCCGTGGGCGCCCGAGCCTGATGTGGCTCTCTTCAAGCGCGGCTTGCGCGCGATGATGAAGACGCGAGCCTTCGACGCGAAGATGCTCATTGCGCAGCGACAGAAGAAGATCTCGTTCTACATCCAGTGCCTGGGCGAGGAGGCCATAGCGACCGCCCATGCGCTCGCCATTCAGCCGGGCGACATGTGCTTTCCGACCTATCGCCAGCAGGGCCTGCTGCTGGCGCGCGACGATGTTCCGATGGCAGAACTGATCTGCCAATTGATGAGCAACGAGCGCGATCCGATGAAGGGGCGCCAGTTGCCGGTGATGTATTCGTACAAGCGCGCTGGCTTCTTCTCGATCAGCGGCAATCTGGCCACGCAGTTCATCCAGGCGGTCGGTTGGGCCATGGCCTCGGCCATCAAGGGCGACACCAAGATCGCGTCGGCATGGATCGGTGACGGTGCCACGGCCGAGGCCGACTTCCACACCGCGCTGACCTTCGCGCATGTCTACCGCGCACCGGTGATTCTCAACGTCGTCAACAACCAGTGGGCGATCTCGACGTTCCAGGCCATCGCAGGCGGCGAAGGGACCACCTTCGCGGGGCGCGGTGTCGGCTGCGGCATCGCATCGCTGCGCGTCGACGGCAATGACTTCCTCGCGGTGCTCGCCGCATCGCGCTGGGCGGCCGAGCGCGCGCGAAGCAACCTCGGGCCCACGCTGATCGAATGGCTGACCTACCGCGCCGGCGCGCATTCGACCTCGGACGACCCCTCGCGCTACCGGCCCGTCGACGACTGGCAGCACTTCCCGCTCGGCGACCCGATCGCGCGGCTCAAGCAGCATCTGATCGTATTGGGCGCCTGGTCCGACGAGGAGCATGAGCGCATGCGGGAGCAACTCGAGGCCGAGGTAGCCGCCGCGCTGAAGGAGGCCGAGCGGTACGGCGGCACGCTGATCGACGGCCACGTGCCGCCGCTCGAGTCGATGTTCGAGGATGTCTATAAGGACATGCCGGCGCATCTGCAGGAGCAGTTGCGGCAGGCGCGTGGCTGATCATGGCTCGCATGACGATGGTCCAGGCCCTGCGATCGGCGATGGACGTCATGCTCGAGCGCGACCCGGACGTCGTCGTCTACGGCCAGGATGTCGGCTACTTCGGCGGCGTCTTCCGCTGCACCGAAGGGCTGCAGGCGAAATACGGCCGCTCCCGCGTCTTCGATGCACCCATCTCCGAAGGCGGCATCGTCGGCGCGGCGATCGGCATGGCGGCCTACGGATTGCGCCCCGTCGTCGAGGTGCAGTTTGCCGACTACTTCTATCCGGCCTCGGACCAGATCGTCTCCGAGGCGGCGCGGCTGCGCTACCGCTCGGCCGGCGACTTCAGTGCGCCACTCACGATCCGCATGCCATGCGGCGGCGGCATCTATGGCGGGCAGACCCATAGCCAGAGCCCGGAGGCACTGTTCACGCATGTGTGCGGGCTGCGCACCGTGATGCCCTGCAATCCCTACGATGCCAAGGGCCTGCTGATCGCGGCCATCGAGAATGACGATCCGGTGATCTTTCTCGAACCCAAACGGCTGTACAACGGCCCCTTCGACGGCCACCATGACCGCCCGATGGTGCCCTGGTCGCAGCATGCCCTGGGCGAGGTGCCCGAAGGGCATTTCACGGTACCGCTCGAATCCGCTGCGGTATTCCGCGCCGGCACCGATCTGACGGTGCTGACCTACGGCACGATGGTGTTCGTCTCACAGGCCGCAGCGCAGGAAAGCGGCGTCGACGCCGAAATCATCGACCTGCGCAGCATCTGGCCGCTGGACCTGGCGGCGATCATCGCTTCCGTCAAGAAGACCGGCCGCTGTGTCATCGCCCACGAAGCAACGCGCACCAGCGGCTTCGGCGCCGAACTCGTGGCGCTGGTGCAGGAGCATTGCTTCTATGACCTGGAGGCGCCCGTCGAGCGCGTGACCGGGTGGGACACGCCCTATCCGCATGCGCTGGAATGGGCCTACTTCCCTGGCCCGGCACGCGTGGCCGCTGCGTTCAGGCGCGTGATGGAGGCATGAAGTGACGGACAGGATCCACGTCGTGAAGGTCCCCGATGTCGGCGAAGGCATCACGGAGGTCGAAGTCGTGGCCTGGCACGTACAGCCTGGCGACGCCGTCGTCGAGGACCAGGCGCTGGCTGACGTGATGACCGACAAGGCCAATGTCGAGATCCCCTCGCCGGTCGCCGGCCGTGTGCTGGCCCTGGGCGGCGACGTCGGACAGACCCTGGCGGTCGGCGCCGAACTGATCCGTATCGAGCGGCCTGGCGACGCCGAGTTGCCTGTGCCTGGGCCGGCGCAGGCCGCGCCGCCCCCTTCTCCCGCCGCGAAGCTCGCGACGGTGAGGCCAGCGCCGGCGACGGAGCGGGCACGGCCCGCGTCGCAGCCGACCGGGTCCGTGCCGGACCGCCCGATCGCTTCGCCGGCGGTGCGCAGACGCGCCTGGGAACTCGGCGTCGACCTCCAGCGCGTTTCGGCAAGCGGCACAGCCGGCCGCATCATGCACGCCGACCTCGACACTTACATCGCTGAACATGGCGCTCAGCCGCCAGTGGGTGCCCCTGCAACAGGCGGCGCCGAACGCAACGATCAGCAGGAAGTGGCCGTCATCGGCCTGCGCCGCCGCATCGCGCTGCAGATGCAGGAATCGAAACGCCGCATCCCGCACTTCAGCTATGTCGAGGAGATCGACGTGACCGAGGTCGAAGGCCTGCGCTCGGCCCTCAACAAGAAGTGGGCCGCCGAGCGCGGGCACCTGACCTTGCTGCCCCTGCTCATGCGCGCGACGGTGCTGGCGGTGCGTGAGTTTCCCCAAGTCAATGCCCTCTTCGACGATGAAGCGGGCATCATCACGCGTCACGGGGCCGTACACATCGGCATCGCCACGCAGACCCGGCACGGTCTGGTCGTACCAGTCGTGCGGCATGTCGAGGCGCGCGACCTGTGGTCGATGGCCGCCGAAATGGCCCGTCTGGCCGACGCCGCGCGCGAAGGCCGGGCGACGCGCGCGGAACTGAGTGGATCGACGATCACCATCAGCAGTCTGGGCGCGCTTGGCGGCATCGTGTCGACACCGGTGATCAACCGTCCCGAGGTCGCCATCGTCGCGGTCAACCGGATCGTCGAACGCCCGGTCTGGCGCGGCGCCGCCGTCGTGCCGCGCCTGACGATGAATCTCTCGTCCTCGTTCGATCACCGGGTGGTCGACGGCATCGACGCGGCCCGGTTCGTGCAGGCGATACGCGCCGTGATCGAGGCTCCCGCGCTGCTGTTCGTCGACTAGAGCGCAGACCCCGGGCGGCGTCTGAATCTCAACGCGATGGGCGCTGCCGCCGTGCCCGGACAGCCGCGGCCAGCGATTGCAGCACCGGCACCGTCTGCGAGAAACCGATGCAGGCATCGGTGATCGACACACCGCGCTTGAGGGGGACACCGGGAACGAGGTCCTGCCGCCCTTCCTCGAGATGGCTCTCGATCATCACTCCGGTGATGCGATGTTCCCCGCCCGCGATCTGCTCGGCGACGTCCTGTGCGACCGCGATCTGGCGCGCGTACTGCTTGCTGCTGTTGCCGTGGGAGACATCGATCATGACCTGGGCCGACAGGCCGGCAGCGCTGAGCGCTTCGCAACTTGCAGCGACGTCCCCGGCGGAATAGTTGGGAGCCTTCCCGCCGCGCAGGATGATGTGGCAGTCATCGTTGCCGCGGGTTTCGAAGATCGCGGCCATGCCCATCTTCGTCATGCCCATGAAGGCATGCGGAGCCCGGGCCGCGAGGATGGCGTCGGCCGCGACCTTGATGCTGCCGTCGGTGCCGTTCTTGAAGCCGACCGGGCAACTCAGGCCCGAGGCCAGCTGGCGGTGGCTCTGACTCTCCGTCGTGCGCGCGCCGATGGCACCCCAGGCGATCAGGTCGGCGATGAACTGCGGGCTGAGCAGGTCGAGAAACTCCGTGCCGGTGGGAAGGCCCATCGTCGTCAACTCCAGCAGCAGGCGTCGCGCCCGCTCGAGTCCTTCGTTGATGGCGAAGCTGCCGTCGAGGTGCGGGTCGTTGATGTAGCCCTTCCAGCCCACCGTGGTGCGAGGCTTCTCGAAGTAGGCGCGCATGACGATCAGGAGGTCGCCCTGCAAGTCGTCGGCCACGGCCTTCAGCCGCTGCCCGTATTCGATGGCCTGGTCGTGATCGTGGATCGAGCATGGTCCGACGACCACCACGAGCCGGTCGTCGCGGCCGTGCAGCACGTCGGCAATCGCGGCTCGGCTCGCTTCCACCAACGCCAGCGTGTCGTCGCGCACCGGCACGCGCTCTTGCAGCAGCGCAGGTGTGATCAGCGGGCGGACGGCGCCGATGCGAACGTCGTCGATGCGGGTCGTGTCGATGGTGCTGTCGCGGGAGCCGATCTCGGCGTCATGGAGAGGATCGTCAAGTCTTGTCATATCTTCGATGGCGGCTCGGATCGAGCGGAATGGGACCCCGTATTGTCCACTCGTGGGCCGGACTGTTGCGGCGCTCGCGCGCCCGGTATTCACTATCGGCGAATGTTCAAGGCTGCCGCAGGGCGGCAGACGGTGGCGGCCAGGCTGGTGCGCGGCCTTACGGACCGGGGATGCGCTGCAAGGCTTCCCTGCCCTTTTCGGTAATTGCCAGCACCTGGGCAGGCCGCAGGACTTCAGCCTCACCGCGCGTGTGTTGACGCGGCGGGGGAATGAAAGCCGTGATGAGCCCGGCGGCGCGCAGCACGCGCACCTTTTCGATGTTGACCGGTGCGTACACCGCGTACGGCAGGCTTTGTTGAGCGAGCACCTTGAGAAGCTGCATCGGCATGGGAAGTTCTCTAATCCCATGCATTCATCGATTTGGCACTCAGAACGAAAAATCCTGGCCGATCAGATCAGACACGGTGACGTCGACTGGTCGTGTACTGACGGCGCCCGTGATGCTGATGGCCTGGAGGTTGTACCTGCCCGCCGCGCTGGCATCCGCCACCAGCGGAATGGGCAACGCCGTCTGATATGTGCCTACCACGGGCGCGGCGGCCGGCAGCGCCGGCTGTGCCTCGAAGAGGCTGTAGACGCCGGTGTCAGAGACCGCCGCGGCGGCAGCGATTTCAAAAGCACGGCCGCCACTCAGCTGCAGGGCGTGGACCGTCGCCTGCGCACTTGCCGGGCTCACTGTGCCGGAAACCCTGCGGAATGCCGAGGGCGGAAGGGTGATCGGCGCGCCCGCGGTCGAGACGGCGGTACTGGCGCTCGCCACCACCGGCACGTCGCGGACAATGCCCGTTCCTCGACCACTCGTCGAGGTCGGGACGATCACCACATCGATCGTTCCGGCGGTACTGCTCTGCTCGATGGGCGAAAGCGTGAAGTTTCCGTTGGCGTCTGCAATGGTGGCCTTGACCACCATGCCGCCGCGCTCGGCGTAGACATGGGCGCCTGGCAGGCCGGCCAGCACGCCGGTCACCGAGCCACTCACCACCACCGGTAACGCACTCACCACCGGCTTGAGGCCGAAGCTTCCGTTGCCGCGGGTCACAATCGACTTGCAGGCATCGAAATCCAGCACCAGATCGGTCAGGGTGCCTGGCGCCACAGTGAACGGGCGAATGATCTTGATGCCGCTTTGCACGGCGCTCGGCGTATCGAGCGGCTCTTCCCCGCCGCCAGTAGGTATCACCGAATTGGCAGGCTTCCCTGCCCCATTGGCGGCCAGAACCAGACGGATCTGCTGGTAAGTGCCAGCCGGCAACGCGGCTTGCCCGAGCGTTGCCAGCACACCGTTGGTCAGCGACAGGAGATCGATCCGCTGCGCGGGATTGAGGGTGATGTCTCCCCATCCCGGCGCGTTCGTGTCGGCGTTGGCATCGCTGTGGACTCGCACCTTCTCCACAGTCACGAAGACATTGTTGAAGCCGCAAGCAGGTGCGTCGGTCATCGACACGCGCAGGGTGCCGGAACCGCTGGCGCCAGCAACCGCACCGGTGCCCCCACCACCGACGCCTCCCCCTCCGCCGCACGCCGCGAGAAGAAGCGCGCCGCCGAGTGCAACGCGACGCAGTCGCGATCCCAGAGAGGCAATGGTGCTCAAGGTCGTTCCTTTTCAGTTTCTCGCGAAGACGCGGTCATGGTCGGGACAAATGTGAAAACATCCCATTTCTCCATCCTACAGCGTGAATACCCCTCACACAAGGCAATGTCGCGTCCCTTGCGCAGCTCGCCTTTTCACACCGCGCCGAGCAGCGACAGTCCCCCCTTTGGGAGAAGAGCGCCTCTTGCCGATGGGGCTTGAGCAACCATGAGGCGGGCACCAAACTGGGTGCGCGGTCGAGCCTCCCTTGTCTCCTCCTTGCTCTGACCGCCCTGGCCCTTCGCAGCCTCTCGCGGCGAAGGGCCTTTTTCAGGACACCTCTTGGAGGGGCCTCAGTCGAGGCGACTGTTTCCATCCAGCAAACACCGCGGTTCGATTTGCCGCGGTTTTCGGGAGGCTATTCGGCTCAAACTTCGTTCTGAAAGAAGACCGAAATGAAAATCGCATGGAACTACATCTTGATTGCGGCAATGACGCTTGCGTCCGCCGCGGTCATCGCCGGAGGCGAGGTGGCAAGAGGGGAACTGGGGCTGGCCGAGGCCGCAACGGCCGCGGGCTCCACGTCGGATGCGTTCGCCTGGCTGAATGAGGCCCCGAGCCCGGCGACATCCAGCGTGCAGTAAGCCTTCCGGGCGCGACCCGCTTCAGGAATGGGCAGGCACTGCGGAGACGCGATCGACCCGCCCCATCGTGAGGATGCTGCATCCGGCAACGAGTGCCGGAACGCCGACGATAGCGAACACCGTCGGAAGTCCCCAGCCCAGCGCGAGCATCCAGCCGCCCGCCATGGAGCCCACCACCGATCCAATTCGGCCGATGCCGGAAGCCCAGCTGACGCCCGTGGCCCGGTTCATCGTTGGATAGAAGCCGGCCGCGAGTGCATTCGCACCGACCTGCCCGCCAGAGACACAGAAGCCCGCCCCGAACACGGCCAGCACCAGGAATGCGGTGTTGCCGGTGCTGGTGCCGATCAATGCCGTGAATCCCGCCGCCAGGCCGTAGGTGACGCCCAGCACCCATTGCGGATTGAAACGATCCATCAGTTGCCCGAGCACGATTGCACCCACCGTACCCCCAACCTGGAACATCGCAGTCACCAGCGAGGCGTCCTTGAGACTCATGCCGGTCGAACTGATCAGCGTCGGCAACCAGCTCGACAACAGGTAGATCACCAGCAGGCTCATGAAGAACGCCAGCCAGAGGCGCAGCGTGCCGCGGCGCAGCTTGTCATCGAAAAGGTGCTTGACCGGGAAGCCCGCCTTTGCCTTCTCAGGTATCGCGAAAGCGACATCTGACAGGTCTTCTGCCGGCGCGATGCGCTGCAGCACGCGCCTGACTTCATCGAGCCGCAACCCCTTCAGGACAAGAAAGCGCACGGATTCGGGCAGGGCAAAGATCAGGACGGGCAGCAACACGAGCGGCAGGACGCCTCCGATGACCAGCACGGCACGCCAGCCGAAGCCGGCCACGAGATGCGCCGCCAGCACGCCGCCGAGCGCGGATCCCAGCGTGAAGCCGCAGAACATCGTGGTCACCAGCACCGAGCGATGCTTCTCGGGCGCGTACTCGGAACTCAGCGTCACCGCGTTCGGCATGGCCCCGCCCAGGCCGAGCCCGGTGAGGAACCTCAAGGCGATCAGCATCGTCACCGACGTCGAGAACGCCGAAGCCAGGCAGGCCAGCCCGAAGAACGCCACGCAGAACATCAGGATCGTCTTGCGGCCGAAACGGTCCGCCATCGGACCGAAGACGAAAGCCCCCGCCATTAACCCCGCGAGGCCGGCGCCGAACACGGGCGCGAGAAGGGCTGGCGTCAGGTTCCATTCCGCGCGAATCGCCGGCGCGATGAAGCCGATGGCCGCGGTATCGAAGCCGTCGACGGCGACGATGAAGAAGCACAGCAGCAGCGTGACAACCTGTGTTGCCGCGAGCTTGTGCGAGTTGATGAATTTCTGGACATCGATGGTCCTGGGCGTTGTCATGGGTATGTCTCCGAGGTGTGCGTTTGCAGTTGCGTTTGCTCAGCCCGCGTCGGGCTGGAGTGCCGGCACGGACAGGCGGAAGGCCTCGAGCCGGGCGCAAGCCGCGTCGACGGCCTGGATGAGGGGCCATCGCGCCATCTCCACCTGGAAGCGGCGCGCACTCTCGACCTGCGGAATGAGGTAGACGTCTGCCAGCGTCGGCGTGCGTCCGAAACAGAAGTCGCCGCGCTTCAGGTCGGCAGCCAGCAGTGCTTCGATCGCGTCGAAGCCGGCGCCGATCCAGGTGGCGCACCAATCGTTGACCGCGGCGTCACTGGCGCCGAAGCTCTTGCGCAAGGCTTCGAGCACGCGCCGGTTGTTGAGGGGATGGATGTCGCAGCCGACGATGGCGGCCAGCGCGCGCACGCGCGCGCGGTCCTCCGGGTCCGCCGGCAGCAGCGCGGGCGTTGGATGGCGCTCCTCCAGCCACTCGATGATGGCCGGCGTCTGAATGAGCACCCTGCCCTCGGACTCCAGCACCGGCACCAGGCCCTGCGGATTGACTCCCTTGAACTCGGCCCCGAGGTGTTGTTCCGTGCGCAGATCGACCGGCACGTAGTCGACGTCGAGCCCCTTGAGCCGCAGCGCGATGCGCAGCCGGTGCGAAGTCCCGCTGCGAAAGAAGTTGTGGAGCTTCATCGCGTCACTCGGCGGGGCCGATATCGAGCGCGATCTCGCCCACGCCCTCGATGCGTCCGTCGAGGCGGTCGCCGGCCACGACGGGACCGACGCCTTCGGGCGTTCCCGTGAAGATGAGGTCGCCGGGCTGCAGGTGATAAAAGAGCGAGAGGTCGGCGATGAGTTCGGGGATGCTCCAGATCAGCTTGGCGAGGTCAGACTTCTGGCGCGTCACGCCGTTCACGCTCAGTTCCAGAGCGCCGCCGTCCAGGACCACGCCCGGCATCGGCACGATCTCCGCGACCACCGACGACTGCTCGAAGTCCTTGCCCAGGTCCCAGGGTCGGCCCTTGTCGCGCGCGGCCAGTTGCAGGTCTCGGCGGGTCATGTCGAGGCCGCAGGCGTAGCCATAGACCCGCTTGTGCGCGTCCGCTTGCGGCACGCGGAATCCCGGGGCGCCGATCACGACCACCAGTTCCATCTCGTGGTGGTAGTTCGCCGTCTCTGGCGGATAGGCCATCGTCGCGCCGGACTCGACCAGTGTCGATGGCGCCTTGGTGAAGTAGAACGGCCGCTCGCTGGCCTTGTCGACGGGCTTGCCCATTTCGACAGCGTGCGCGTGATAGTTGCGGCCGACGAAGAACAGGCGATGGATGGGCAGGCGCTCGGTCTTTCCGCGCACCGGCAGCGAATACACGGGCGGAGGATTCCAGAGGTAGCTGGTTGGGGTCATGGTTGTTTCCTGTGGTGGCGCGGCTCAGCCGCGGTTCTCGAAGACGCCGAGCTTGCGGTGCAGCGGTGTCTCGTCGGCGATGAAGATGAAGGCCGCCGTTTCCTTCGAGCGGTTGGCGAGGCTCACCGCGGCGTAGCCGGGTGCGCAGCAGGTGTCGGCCTCGGCCATGGCGAAGGCCTGGTCCTCGATGGTCACATCGATGCCGCCCTCGATCAGATGGAACACCGAGGCTGGCGAACGCGCCGGCAGCCTCAGGGATTGGCCCGGGCGCAGCATCAATGCGTAGTAGCCAAGGATGTTCTGCGCATCGCCACCGGTCTCGGGGTTGATGTAGCTCACCTGCACGGTGTCGAGTCCGGGTTGGTCGGCCGCCAGCGCTTCGAGCGCCGCGCGGGCTTCCACCCAGGGATAGCGCAACATCGGATACGCCTTTCGCGAGCGCTCGAACACGGGCGTCGGCACGACGCCGCCTCGCGCATATGTGCGGTCGCCGGCGGTGGACTTGACATCCTGGCGCGGGCCGTCGACGTGATACGAAGCTTCCATGTAATAGACGAGCGGCAGGTCGAGGACATCGAGCCAGACCACCGGCCGATCACCTTCGTGGCCATGCTCGTGCCACAGCCCCGTGGGCGTGAGGATCAGATCGCCGCGGCGCATGGGGCAGAGCTCCCCGTCGACGGTGGTGAAGGCGCCCTCGCCTTCGACGACCATGCGCACGGCGTTCGGCGTGTGGCGATGCGCGGGGGCCCATTCGCCGGGCAGCAGCAGCTGCATGCCCAGGTACATTGCCGCACTGGCCTGCATCTTCTCCAGGCCGTGGCCCGGGTTGGCCAACACCAGCACCCGGCGCTCGGCCTTCTCAATGGGGGTCAACTCGCCCGCCTTCAACAGCAGCGGGCGGAGGGCTTCATATGACCAGTGGGTGGCGCGCGTCCGGGGCTGCGGCTTGTGTGGGGGCAACACCGCGCGCAGGCTGGGCCACAGCGGCACCAGGTTCTGCCGGGTGAGCGCTTCGCGATAGTCCGCCGGCAGATCTTCGAGGCGTCCGAGTTCGGTCATGGCTGTGTCCTGAGCGGAAGATGGGAGGAAGAGGCGGGCATCAGGCAGCGAGACAGTTCTCGACCTTCCAGCCGTACAACCACTCCATGGCGTCGTAGAAACGCTCGGGCGTGCGGTCCTTCCAGAGTTCGTTGCGGACCAGCCGTTCGACTCCCTTGGCGTGGAAGATGCGCCCCATCTCGCGCGCCGACAGAACAATGCGCGCGGTGCGCGCCACGCGCGAGCGCTGGTACAGGTCGAAGGCGAGCCGGAAGTCGTTGTCGTGTACGCGCAGCGCTTCGCCGAGCGTTACCGCGTCCTCGAGCGCCATGCAGGCGCCTTGGGCCAGATACTGCAAGGTCGCATGCGCCGCGTCCCCCAGCAGTGTGGTGCGTCCGAATGTCCACTGGCCGATGGGCTCACGGTCGGCCGTGGCCCAGCGCTTCCAGTCCTTGGGAAGATCGATCAGTTGGCGCGCCCTTGCGCAGATGCCTTCGAAATAGCTTTGCACTTCCGCGCGACTGCCTTCGCGCACGCTCCATTCCTCCTGGTCCCGACTGTGAAAAGTCACGACCACGTTGTACTGTTCGCCGCCGCGCAGCGGATAGTGAACCAGGTGGCAGTTGGGGCCGACCCAGATGCTGGCGGCGTTCCATTGCAAGTCGGCCGGGAAGTCCTTCTTGTCGACCACCGCGCGGTAGACCACATGGCCCGAGACGCGAGCATCGTCGCCCACGAACTGGCGTCGCACCGCCGATTTCACGCCGTCGGCGCCGATGAGTGCGATGCCCCGGTGGACGCCTCCATTCGCGTCGTGCACGGTCACGCCCTGCTCATCCTGGTCGATGCGCTGCACCGCGGTCGAGGTCAGCACTTCGATGCGATCGGACGCCTGCGCGCCTTCGAGCAAGGCCATGTGCACGTCGGCGCGGTGGATCACGGCGTAGGGATTGCCGAAGCGTTGACGGAAGGCCTCGCCTGTCGGGATGCGTCCGACGAGCGTCTCGTCCAATGCGTCGTGCATCACCATTTCATCCGTATAGACGGCGCGGGCGCGCGCGTTCTCACCGATGCCGAGGGCGTCGAAAGCGGCAAAGGCGTTGGGGCCGAGCTGAATGCCGGCGCCGATTTCACCCAGTTGGGCCGACTGTTCGAGGACCTTCACCGTCAAGCCCCGGCGCGTCAGGGCCAGCGCGGCGGCCAATCCGCCGATGCCCCCACCGGCCACCAGCACAGGAAGCTCGGACTGCATTGCACTCATGGAAGTCTCCTAATGTCTTTGTGTGCTGATCATCAGTACACTGATCATAAGTGTAATGATAGACTGCTTGAGCCATCAAGGGGTTAACCCTAGGAATCTGAAAGAACATGAAACCGAGCCGCTCTTCAGCCCCCGATCTCGAGACACTTCCCGGCCACTACATCCGGCGTCTGCAGCAGATCGCCGTGGCCATATTCCTGCAGGAAACGGAGGCCTACGGCGTCACACCGGTGCAGTACGCCGGCCTGCAGGCCGTCCGCAAGGCGCCCGGCATCGACCAGCGCACCCTGGCGCGGTCGATCGGCCTGGACACCTCCACCATCGCCGGCGTGATCGACAGGCTCGAAGCCCGGGGTTTGATGGTGCGCAGCCCCTCGCCCGACGATCGACGCGTGCGCCTGCTCGGCATCACCGACGAAGGCAGCGCGCTGCTCGAAGAAATCGAGCCGGCGATGCAACGCGCCCAGGAGCGCATCCTCGAGCCGCTGCCCAAGCAGGAGCGTGCGGAATTCATGCGCATGCTGCAAACGCTGGTCAGCGCCAACAACGACATGAGCCGCGCTCCCAGCGAAAACCCATGAGCGAATGGGCCGAGCGCTAGCGCGCCAACCGCGTGAACACCAGGTCGTGGCCTTTCACGTTGGCTTGATGGCAAGCGAAGCACGTCTGGTGCTGCGCCTCATCCACCGGCCTGCCGTCGATGAAGCGACCGAAGCCCCAGCCCCCCGTCGAGGCGTACTTCCTCGAGTCCTTGACCATGATCTGCACGGTCGTCGCGGCCCCGGGGACGAAGGCGCCCTTGGCCTCGCTCGATGGCACGTGCTTCCAGGCAAGCTTGGCCAGGATCGTGCCGTCCGGAAAAGGCAGCGTCCCCTGGCGGTAAGCGTTCATCGCCAAGGCATTTCCGAGGATGGCCCGGAGTTCGTCGAGCGCGCCGTTGTCTTCCTGTGACGGCGCGACCAGTTCCCAATGCCGGTACCCATCGGGAACGGTCACCCCGAAGATCGGAGAGGCCTTCTCGTCGGCAACAGGCGCCGACGCCGACGCACCGCCAGCCTGCCCGGCAACTTGTGCGCAGACACCTCCGGTGCAAAGCGTCACCGCCATGCCGATCACCACGAGCATGCTTTTCATCTTCGACTCCAGTTGATTGAGGAGGCGCCCTCCCCGTCTGCCGGCATTGGCGATGCGGCGCAGGCTTCAAGGCGCCTGGACCTGAACGGGTGCGCCGGGAACGCCCGCTGACTGGGATGCAATGACCAGATAGCGCCTGCTCGGCCCGCGTTCGTCCTGCACGATCTGGCGCAGCGGGCCGATCGCATTGACAATGGCCGCGCCCGCCGGGTTGGCCGTGAAGCTCGCAAGAGGCTGCAACGTGCCGCTGCCGTCGGGGTGCGCGGCGAGCGCCAGCACGTACGATTGCATGGGCACCAACGCCGTCGCCGACGCCTCCAGTACCTGGATCAAGCCCTGGTCGAAGAGGGTGACGCTGGTCGGCGTCTTCTCGCCTGCACTGCGCCGACCCTCCTTCAACGCGACCAGGCTCAAGTGCGCAGCCTGGCCGGCGAGGCCGAGCGGGACAAGGCCGCGCAGGCCATCACCCTCGGGCACCGCGGCCGACACATAGGTGAGCGCCTGCGGTGCCTGGCCGATCGGGATCTCGCCTGCCAGCGCGTTGGAGGCGGTATCGATGACCTGCAGGGCGTCCCCGCTCTCGAGGCCGACGTACATGCGCGACCCGTCGCCCGAAGGCCAGATCCCGTGCGGCAGGTTGCCGACGGGGATCGTCGCCACCTGGCTGAAATCGTCGGTGCGAAAGACCTTGACGAGGTTCAGCCCGCCGATGGTGATGTATGCGAACGTTCCCTGGCGCGTCCTGGCGAAGTTGACGTGATTCGTGATGGCGCCTGTGTCCAGCGACTTGACGACCGCGAACGGCGGCGCCGCATCGAACACCATCGTGCGCCCCACGTCCTTGAGCGTGAGCCATACCTGCTTGCCGTCCGGCGTGGCGGCGATGTTCGGGCAGAAGGGGCTCTCCTGCCTGACGCGGCCGACGATCTCGTGAGTCGCGACCAGGACGACCACCGTCTCGGGGACAAACGACGAACAGATGTATCCGTACTTGCCGTCCGGCGAGAAGATCTGCATGCCGGGGCCGTTGGGCGTGGTGATGCGCAGCTTCTCCTCGTATGTAGCGGCATCGAGCACCGAGACGTAGTTCTCGCCGCGCACGGTGACCCAGAGCTCCGCGCCATCGGGCGTGTAGAAGGCCTCATGCGGAGAGCGCCCGAGGTATGTCGTGTGCTTGACCGCGTTGGTGGCCGTGTCGATGAAGCTGACCGAGTTCGACCCGATGGAGACCACGGCCAAGGTGCGATGGTCTGGAGTGAACCCCATCCCGTGCACCAGCACCTGCCCACGGTACAGCGGGCTGAAGCTTCCGGGCGACGGATCGCCAAGCCGGATCACGCCCAGCAGCCTGTTGTCCGCGGGATCGGAGACGGAGACGGTGTTGGAGAACTGCTCCGCGGCATAGACCCGGTCGCGGTGGCTGATTGGAACGTCCGGCTCGGAGGCCTGGCCAGGCGCCTGCCCGGCTTTGCAGAGAGAGCACAGCGCCACGCACGCGGCGAAGGCGAAGGCGGGTAGCAATGGGCTTGGGTACATGCGGGTCTCACGGGTTGGGAGTGTGGGCGGCGTGGTGCGCATGCCCCGAGGGACGGCTCGGCGGCCGTGTCTGCCTCGCGGGGCCTCTGGCGTCGGCGAGTTCCCGATCGAGCACCGCTCGCATCGCCACGATCTCCTGCTGCTGCTCGACGATCATTCCTTGCGCGAGGCGCCGCAATCGTTCGTTGTCTCCATGGCGCAATTCCGCCTGTGCCATGTCGATCGCGCCCTGGTGATGCGGAATCATCATGGTCGCGAAATCCCGGTCGATGTTGCTGGAAGGATGGACGTCCATCCCCTTCATCATTCGTGCCATGGCGGCGTTGTTCTCGGCCATGAACGCGGCTTCATCGCCTGCAATCGTGGCAGTCATCGCGAGCGCGGCGGAGGCGGCAACCGTCGCTGCAGCCAGGGCGGGAAGGGCCCGCAAAGGGCGCCTGCTTGGAGTACTCATGTTCACCCCTCGAAGATCGTGGCCGGCGAGACAAGCCAGACGAACCAGGCAAGGAAATCGCCCGCGGTCACTTTCATCGTAGGAGGCTCGCCGAGCCTTCGCGCCCCGCCGTGGGCGCAGTCCCGAGTCCTCCTGAGGATCGGTGCGTCGTGGGGAGGGGCCACCCTTGCGACCAACTCCGCAGCCTGCTGCGCTTCGCCTCTGGCGACTGTCCGATGACCGCGGCTTGCATCTAACAGAAATCTATGATGGCGTGCCGGCGCGCTCGCCCGTATCGTGTGGCTCTGCCTGCCTCGACGACTGGCCATCTCGTTGAGCACGCATGCCTGTGCGAGATGAGACGCTGACCCAGACGCGGCCCCCGCGCAGAAGTCGACATTCTTTCCATCGAGACGCGGAGGGCGAAGCGATGATCGAGACAAGGCGCCCCCGCGCCGATCCTCCCTTGCCCGGTCGGCGGAGTTCCAAGTGATGACGCCGGCCCGATTCGTCGTTGCGGTCGTCGATGACGACCCTCGCATACTTGAGTCGCTCGAGGGCTTGCTGGAGGCGGCCGGATACACGGCGCGGCTGTTCGCGTCCGGCAGGGAATTGATGGAAAGCGACGCCTTGGCAGCGATCGACTGCCTCGTCTCGGATATCTGCATGTCGGGCATGGACGGATTCGAAGTGCGAAGGCTCGCCCGCCTGAAGCGCCCGCAGTTGCCGGTCATCCTCATGACAGGTCGACGGAGCATGGACAAGCTGAGCGAGCTTGAGCAGGACGCACAGCACTTCTTCCTGAAGCCCCTCAAGGGAGATGAGTTCCTGGCGGCCATCGCGGCTGCCCTGCCTGCCGACGCCTGACGGTTTCTTCAGGCCATGTGCGCGGAAACGGCGCACCGCCGTGCCCCGTGCAGCCACGGCGGTCCGGGCCGATCGGCAGCGTTCTACCCGACCTTCCGCCCAAGGAAATCGCGCATCAGATCGGCGATCTGAGGGCCATGGTCCTCGAGTGCGAAATGACCCGTATCCAGCATATGCATCTCGGCGTCCGGAAGGTCCCGTTTGTAGGGCGCCGCCCCCGCCGCCACGAAGATCGCGTCATTGGCGCCCCACACGATCAGCATCGGCGGCTTGAACTCGCGAAAGTAGGCCTGCCACTGGGGGTAGAGCGGCAGATTGGTCCGGTAGTCGTAGAACAGGTCGAGCTGGATCTCGGCGTCGTCGGGACGATCCATCAGGCTCTGGTCAAGTGTCCAAGCGTCCGGGCTGACGAGCGACATGTCCTTCATGCCATTGGCGTACTGCCAGCTGGTCGCCTTCATGGTGGTGAGCCACCGGATGGCTTCGCGCTCCTTCTGCTCGCCTGTCTTCCAGTACGCCCGGATGCCGTCCCAGAAGGCCTCGATGCCTTCCACGTAGGCGTTGCCGTTCTGCACGATGAATGCGGTCACGCGATCCGGATTCTTGATCGCCAGGCGAAAGCCCACGGGCGCGCCGTAGTCCATCACGTAGAGCGCATATCGCTGCGCGCCGATCTGACGTGTGAGCTTGTCGACGATGTTCGCGTAGTTCTCGAAGGTGTAGGCGAACTTCGAGCGCTGCGGCATTTCGCTGTATCCGAAGCCCGGGTAGTCGGGAGCGATGACGCGATACTTGTCGGCGAGCCGTGGAATCAGGTCCCGGAACATGTGCGACGAAGTGGGAAAGCCGTGCAGCAGCAGCAGCAGCACGGGCGCCTCCTGGGGGCCGGCTTCCCGATAGAAGATCTCGACACCGTCGACCTTCGCTCTCCGGTATCTGACTTGGACGGCGGATTGCGCTGCTGAGGTGACTGCGTTCATGGTGATTCCTTTGCCTGGTGAGTGGATGTGCTGCCCGGGCGGCCATGAGCCGGCGAGCCGTCGCGGCGTACCGTCGGAGGTACGGCTTCGGATCGCCCGAACCGCGCTGCAGCAGCGTACGGTCGGTCCTTCTTCGCCACATCCCGCCGGCGGCAGGGAATTCGCTGCAACCGAAGCAGCAGCGACAGCGCTTCCCGCACGCAACCCTCACGGCATCAACGTCCGACGCGCTCCACGGGTATCTTGAGAGCCACCGCGGCGCGGACCAGTTCAGCCAGCGATGCGACCTTCATCTTCCGCATGATGTTGCCCCTGTGGATCTGGAGCGTCACCTCGCTGATGCCCAGGCGCGCGGCGGCCTGCTTGTTGAGCAGGCCGCTGACGACCAATGGCAGCACCTCCCGCTCGCGTGGCGTGAGGGATTCGATGCACGCCTGAAGCTCTGCGAGTTCGGCGCGCGCGCTGCGGGCCTGCCTGTCCTGGGACAGGGCCGTTTCGATGGCCCGCAGAAGATCCTTCTGCAAGAACGGCTTTGTCAGGAAATCGACCGCGCCGGCCTTCATGGCCCGCACCGAACTCGGCACGTCGCCGCGTCCGGTGATGAAGACGATCGGCGGGTGATCGTGCTCGGCCATGCGATCCTGCAGATCCAGGCCGCTGACGTCCGCAAGCCCGATGTCGAGCACCAGGCAGCTTGGTACGTCGGGCCTTCGGAACTCAAGATACTCGGCAGCGGATCCGAACGCTTCGCCGTGCAATCCGGCCGCGCAGAGCAGGACGAGAAGAGCCTCTCGAACCCGTGGGTCGTCGTCCACCACGTACACCATCGGCTGGGGCGCAGTCATTCGAAACCCGCCATGAAGAGGACCATGGGACGCCGCGCGACAGATCGAATCCGCAGACCGCGGCGACAAGTGCATGCCATCGCGTCATTGTGAGTCCTTGGAACATGCGCTGTCTAACAGAAAGCCGCTATAGCGAGGTCCACCCCTTTTGACTATCGTTGAATCCAGACGCGCCACGGATGGCGACCTGGCGCCGAGTCGGAGAGTTGATCCCATGATGTATTCCGAAGCAGTGATTCCCGATCCATCCCTCGATCGCGTCGACCCGCGCGATGGGCCCGCCCCCGAGATCCTGTTCAGGAAAGACCAGGCATCGAGGCGCCAGGACGCCGAATCGGCGCCACCCGTTCAAAGGGAGCGCCTGCGGCTGGCGCGCGAACTGCACGACGGCCTGGTGCAGGAGATCAGCGCCACCCTGCTGATGCTGCGCGAAGCCGCCATCGAGGCCGGTGCTCCCTGTTCACCCGCTTTCGACGCCGCCGCCGCCTCGGCGCGGCGAGCCTTGCAGATCGCCCGCGCGACGATCCGTGAACTCAGGGCGCCGCTGGAGGCCGCGCCACCGCCGCCGTCGAAGACACCACTCACGACACTGGTGTCCCGAATCTTGCGGGAGCTCCCCGCCGGGAGTGGCCTCGCGACGCGCAAGTGCTTCTCCGCCGACACCGATCTCGACTGCGCCACGGCTTGCGAAGTCGAGGCCATCTTGCGCGAGACGCTCGTCAACGTGGCGAAGCACGCCGGTGCATCGCGCCTGGATTGCACCACGACCGCCGCATCGAACTGGATTCATCTGGAATTGCGAGACAACGGCGCGGGCTTCGACCCTGGCCATCCGCACGTCGGATTCGGGCTGCTGGGGATGGCCGAGCGTGCGGCCCTGGTGGGCGGGCACCTGGGGATTGTGTCCTCCCCGAGTCGGGGTACACGTGTGACGCTTCGCCTGCCATGCAGCCGCGAACGCGAGCCCCGGGATGCGGCAACCATTTACGTGCAATGAACGCTCTCTGGACAGCCCCCCGGGTGTCGGTGCTCGTTGCCGACGACCATCCGCTGGTGCGAAGGGGCATCGCCAACATCATCGAGCGAGAGCCCCGCCTGAGTCTCTGCGCGGAAGTCGATGACGGTGCCAAGGCCGCCACGGCCTTTCGCGAGCTGAGGCCCGACGTCGTCATGATGGATCTCTGCATGCCGAACGCCGATGGCCTGGAAGGCATCCAGCGCATTCGCTCCATCGACATGGACGCGCGCATCGTGGTGCTGACCGGCTCCGACTCCGAAGACGACATCTCCCGCAGCCTGCGCGCCGGCGCCGTGGGATATCTCCTGAAGGATGCATCGGCCGAAGAACTGGTGACATGCATCCTGCGCGTCCGCGCGGGCGGCCGATATCTCGCGAGCGGTCCGGCGATGAGGCTCGCCGAACGAAGCTGCAACAACGCTCTCTCGCCGCGCGAGCTGGACATCCTCAAGCTGCTGACGACCGGAAAGAGCAACAAAGACATCGGCCGCAACGCCGGGGTCACGGAGCAGACCGTGAAATCCCACGTCAACAACATCCTTTCGAAGCTGGGCGTTGCCAGCAGGACCGAGGCGGTGACCCTGGCGATCCGACGCGGCATCGTGACGCTGGGCTAGAGCGGATCGCCAGCCCCCAGGCTTGCCGCCGCCGGCAGCGTGAACCGGAACTCTGCGCCATGGGGTGCGTGAGGCAGCGCCAGAATGCGGCCGCCGTTGGCCTCGACAATGGAGCGGCAGATGGGCAGACCCATGCCCATGCCTTGCGGCTTGGTGGTGAAGAGCGGCTCGAAGAGCCGCTTTGACGCGAGTTCATCCAGGCCCGTTCCGTTGTCGATGACGGCGACCACGACATCCCCGCCGGCGTCCCGCGCGGTATTCACCTGCAGCGTTCGAGGCCTGCGCGTGACGGTCGCCATTGCCTCGACCCCGTTCTTGACCAGATTGACGATCACCTGCTGCATCTGGATGCGGTCGCCCATGATGGATGGCAGGTCCGCGCAGAGATGGGGCTGGAGCACCACCTCCTCCTGGCGCAATTCGCCGCGGACCAGCTCCAGGACATCCTGGATGATCTCGTTGATGTTCAATCGAACGACCTCCGGCGCCGATTTGCGGACCATCTTGCGGATGCTCTGAAGGACATCGCCGGCCTGGCGGCCATCGCGAACGATCCGCTCGGCATATTTCCGGACGGCCGCGAGATCGGGCAATTCCTTCGCCAGCAGGAGCAGGCAGGCCTCGGCATGCGTCACGATGGATGTCAGGGGCTGGTTCACTTCGTGCGCGATGGATGCCGCCAGCTCGCCCATGGTCGTCAGGCGCGTGATGTGGGCGAGCTCCGACTGCGCGTGCTGCAGTGCGTCCTCACGGCGCTTCTGCTCGGTCACATCGATGGTCGTTCCCATGTAGTCGCCGATCTGGCCGGCACTGTCGACAATCGGTCTGCCGACGGCATGTAGGTGCCTCACCTCCCCCGTCGGCAGGACGATGCGAAAGTCGATGGCATACCCGCGCCCCTCCGCGATCGCCGCCTCGACCGCCTGCCGCCAGCGCGGCCGGTCCTCGGGATGGATGATCGCCGCGAACTCCTCGAAGCTCGGTGTCGGGTCCTGCTTCGGATCGCGGCCGAAGATCCGGAAGTTCTGCTCGGACCAGACAAGCTCTCCTGTCTGCACCTTTCGACTCCAGCTGCCCGTGTTGCTCAGGCGCTGTCCCTCGGCGAGAAAGGCTTCGCTGCGCTGCAGGTCGGAATAGAGGTACGCGTTCTGGAGCGAGATCGCGGCCTGCGCGGCCAGGAACTCCAGCACGGTGATGTGCTCGGCGGTGAAGGCACGCGGCGTCAGGTTGTTTTCGAGGTGAAGCGCGCCGATCAATTGCGCGTGGGTGATGATCGGGATGCAGAGAACGGATCGCGCGCCCCTGCGCTGCGTGTATTCGTCGCCGGCGAGCAGATCGCTGGCCAACGCGTCGTCGATGATCAGGCGCGTGCGAGTTCTCAGCACCAGACGAAGCGCCGGTTCGGGGAGGTCGCGGGCGGAGGCGGCCTTTTCCAGGTGCGCGACCTCGATCTTCCCGTCACGGGCCTGCGCGATGGCGGCGATGCTAGGCACTTCGCCCCGCAGCAACACGAGGACACCCCTCTCCGCGCCCGCGTGCTCGATGGCGATGCGCATCAGTCGATCGATCAGAACGTCGAGCACGATCTCGCTGGACAGCGCCTGCGACGCCCTCAGCATCGTCCCGACGTCCAGTTGCTCCAGCGGCGTGCGCGGGCCATCCGGCGAACTTCGTTCTCGCCGCAGTTGGGGGTTGCGCTTCTCGATCTGAAGGACCTTCCTGTGGGCCCCCCACCGCAGATAGCAGTCGCGCGCACTGGAAAGATGAGAGGCGGCGATCGTGCTCAGGCCGCGGTCTGAATAGAACGTGGCGGCAAGTTCGTTGGCGAGAGCCTCGTTCTGCACGAAGCCGTATTCGCTGGCGGCGCGGATGGCTGTGTCGTACAGGCGCAAGGCCTCCAATTCATGCCCTTCGCCTTGGACGCGCGCGAGTTCGGCGCCCACGAGTGCCGCCCGACCGGAGAAATTCTCCGGACAGGCGCCCGCCCAGACCGCCATCCGGACTCGATGGGCGTGCATGGCGTCGATGTGCCTTTCACGCCGGTCGGACGGCGCATGCTCCCAGGCCGTCGCGTGAATCAGCGCACCGAAATAATGGAAGTCGATGCGTTCGATGAACGATGCCGTGTAGGCGAGCAGGCTTTCGGCCTTCTCCATGGCCTTCATCGCCCCGGCGTGATCGCCGGCGAAGTGGCAGACCTGCATCTTGTTGATCCAATGTCTCGAAGCCGCAAGTCCCAGACGCGCCCCGCCTTCGCTCAGCTGGCGCTCGAACGCATTCAAGTCCTGCCATGCGTCTTCGAACAGGCTGATGGGGCTCCCCTGCCCGCTGAGCTCGTGGATCAGCCACAGCAGCGTGACGAATGAATCGGCAGCGAGCCCGAATTTCGCCTTTCGGGCGAAGATCAATGCTTGCTCCGCCTCGCGCTGCACCTCCGCGAGCGGCGCTCCCGAAGCCATGATGTTCGACACCAGGCTCCTGCGGCTGTAGGCCACGTAGGTCAGGTCGCCGGCCGTGATCGCCGCATCGATGGCGCGCTGGACCAGGGGGCGGATCAGGGCCAGGTGCTTCGTCCATGGAAGGACGAAGGTGGAAAAGAAGGTGTACACCCTCGCCTTGAAGCGATCCAGGCCGCGCCTGTCGACCAGATCGCAGCCCAGCTGGCCGAAGCGAAGCGCGGTCTGGTAGTCGCCCCGGCCGTGGCCCAGGACGATCGTCAGCAAGGCATAGGCGCAGGCCGAGGCATCGCAGTTGCCATGCGCCAGGCTGAGGTTCGTCATGCGAAGAAGCGTGAGCTGGAAGAGATTCTGATCCGTGAAACTGGCGGGCGCCTGGAGTTCCGCCAGCACGTCCGCGGTGGAGAGGCACTCCGGGTCGTCCATCAGCGGCAGATCGATCAATTCCTCGATCGGCCGCCCGGCCAGCAATTGCCACATCCTGTCGAGTTCGAGGTTGACCTGCGCGTCCGTCGGATGCGGCGACCAGTCGACACCGACCTGCCGGAGAAATTCAAGCCCGATCTCGATGGCGAGGTCGGTCCGATCGCGCGTCGTGTGGAGCGTCATGCCCAAGCGGGTGATCGCCGCGCTGTCGACGAGGCCCGAAGCCCGCAAGGCCAGGGCACCGAGCCGTTCGCTCGCGGCGGCGAGTTCGCCGGTCAGGAGTTCGCATTCGGCGGTGTGCAGCTCGAAATCGAACACCAGCCGGTACTGGTGTTCCCAGTCGTACGGCGCAATGAGTTCGCCCCCCGTCACGAAGTACGTCCGCGCCGCCGCATACGCGATCGACGATCTGGCGCGCTTGCCCGCGATCAGGTTCAACCTGGCGAGCTGCTCGCGCTCCTGCCGGGATTCGATCAGGGGCGCGCCGCGATCGAGCTGATTGACGATCTCGAAGATCTGCTCCTCCAGCGTATCCGCCGACGCGCGCGAAAGCAGCGCCCGCCCGATCGCCAGGTGCATCGCCGGTCGGTCGGCCTCCGGTATGAGCGCATACGCCGCCTCCTGCACCCTGTCGTGCAGGAAGGAGTATTCCGTCCCGCGACGAAGAACCAGTCCGGCGCGCACCACATCGCGCAGGGTCGCGTGGAGCGCTTCATCGCTCATGCCCATGACCATGGCCAAGACGGCGACCTTGCCGCCGTTCCCGAGACAGGCGAGCCGCTTCACCGCCTCCAGCGCCTGCTGCGGGAAGCGGCCGAGCTTGACCGCCATGAGGTCGGCCACGTTGTCCGTCATTCCCTTGGCACGGGTCTGCCCGATGTCCCATCGCCACGTCGGCACATCGGGATCGAAGGTCAGCAGTGACTCCTCGGTCAGCGCGGTGATGAACTGGACAACGAAGAATGGGTTCCCCTCCGTCTTTTCGACCACCAGTTCGGCCAGGGGCAGCGCGCCATCGGCTTTCACTCGCAGCGCATCCGCGAGGAGAAGCGCGACATCGTCGAGTCCCAGCGGTCCCAGCGCGATGTCATGCCAGGAGATGCCGCTGTCGCGAATCAGGTCGAAGGTCCGTAGCAGCGGGTGGCCCGGAGACACCTCGTTGTCGCGATAGGCGCAGACCAGCAGAAGATGGGACGGCGCCGGCTCGGCGATCAGGCGTTCGAGCAGGTCGAGGGTCGCCTTGTCGACCCACTGCAGGTCGTCGAGGAACAGGGCCAGCGGATGTTCCGGCCGGGCGAAGACGCGCAGCATCTGCGCAAAGACCCGATGGAAGCGGTTCTGCGCGTCTCTCGGTGCAACGTCCGGCACCGGCGGCTGCTTGCCGATGATGAGGGCAAGTTCCGGAATGAGGTCGACCATGAGCTGTCCCTGCGAGCCGAAGGCTCCGAGCAGCGCGCTTCTCCAGCGGTCCAGCTCTGCATTGCTTTCGCCGAGGATCTGCTGCACCAGCTGCTGGAACGCCTGAGCCAGGGTCGCATAGGGGAGATTGCGCTCGTACTGATCGAACTTCCCGGCGGCGAAAAGGCCACGCGGCCGAACCAGCGTCTTGTGAAGTTCATTGACGAGCGCGGACTTGCCCGTGCCGGCATGGCCTGACACCAGAATGATCTCGGCCGCACCTTGGGCCAGCACGCGGTCGAAGGCGGCCACGAGGGCGCGAGTGCAGGTCTCGCGGCCGTACAGCTTCTCCGGAATCAGCAAGCGGCTCGGGATGTCGTTCCTGCCAAGGGGAAACGCGCTGATGCGCCGATGCGCCTGCCAGCTCATCAGGCAGGTCCGAAGGTCCGCTTCGAGTCCCACCGCGGTCTGATAGCGGTCTTCGGCGGACTTGGCGAGAAGCTTCAATATCACGGCCTCGACCTGGGCGGGAAGGCCCGCCACGCGTTCGCCGGGCGGCGTGGGCTTGCGTGCGATGTGGCAATGGACCCACTCGATCGGTTCGGATGCCGTGAACGGCAGGCCTCCGGTCAGCACCTCGTAGAGGGTGACCCCCAGGGAGTAGAGATCGCTTCGGGCGTCGATCGAGCGATTCATCCGGCCCGTCTGTTCCGGTGACATGTAGGCCAGCGTGCCCGCGATGACCGCCGGTGTCGCCGGCGCCTGGCGCTCCCGCGCCAGACGGGATGCAATGCCGAAGCCGGTCAGCCGGACGTTGCCGGCGGCATCGATCAGGACGTTCTGCGGCTTGATGTCCTTGTGGACGAGACCGCGCCGGTGAATCTCCCGCAGCGCAGCCGCGAGCGCGATGGCGAGCTGCAGGAAGCTCCTGAGGTCCACCGGCCGACGCAGGACGGCGTTCAGGAAGTCGCCCCCGGGATCCTCGAACACGAGCGTTGCCGTGCCGCCGCGATGCACGAGTTCCAGCGGTCGCACGGCCCAGGATGTATCCAGGTCGTCCATGAGCGCGTATTCGTGCTCCAGGCGGCCGACATCGAGGGGCGCCGCGTGAGAGGCCGCCGGCGCCAGGGCGAGGATGCTGACGCTGTTGTCGCGCCGCCGTCCGCGCGACAGGACGAAATCGCGGCCTTCGCGCAAGGCTTCGAAGGTGTAATCGGAAAGATCGATCAACGACAGTCTCTCCTTCGCCAGGCCGGCATGCGGCGCGGGCACCGCGCCGTTGCGGTGCCGGGCCGATCTTATCCCTTGCATGCCCGGGAGGCCCGGTCGATCCAAAGATGGAGACCGGACTGAGCGAAAAGGTGTTTCGAGGGGACAGACGCCCTCCTATTGTTGGATCCCCGGCCCCAGCTGCAACCCCCGGACCATCTCAGGCTCCAGCTGACCTTTCTTCCTAGGAGATTCCATGTCTTTCGTCCATCCCATCAGAATTCTCGTGCTGCATGACGACCCGATCCTCGGCGTCGGCCTGTCGGCAGCACTGGCCAAGTACGCGGATTTCGAAGTCCTGGACTCGGAGCGTCCGCTGGATCCGCAGCCGCCGGCATGGCGCGCCGGCAGCGATCGCGGCGCCCATGTCGTGATCGCGGACTATGACCATGGTGTCGCGCTGGCGGAACTGGCCGCCGCTCGCTCCCATGCGAGCCGATCGCCCAGGATCGTGGTTGTCAGCCGAAGCGATCGCGAATGGGAGATCCGAAGCGCGCTGGCGAGCGGTGTGCACGGCTATCTGCTGGCCGACTGCGCCATCGAGGAACTCGCGGCTGCCGTTCGAGCGGTCCACCAGGGCGAGCGCCATTTCAGCGCGCAGGTGGCGCGCCGGCTCGCCGAGAGCCTCGCCGGGGAGCCCCTGACCGCGCGCGAGGAAGAAGTGCTGCGCCTGCTGATCTCGGGCCAGTGCAACAAGGCGATCGCCACGCGTCTGCTCATCACCGTCGGCACGGTCAAGTCGCATGTGCGGGTGATCTTCGGCAAGCTCAACGTCGAAAGCCGAACCCAGGCGATCGCGGCGGCGCAACGCCGGGGTCTGCTGAAAGAGGCGCCGCAACGAAGCTTCGAAGGCGCCTTTCAGCAGGCCGCCGGTTTCGCCGGGCGGCCCCACTACGCCCCGCTGGCGGGGACTCGCACGACCCCCGTGTTCGAGACTTCGGCGCGCGCCTAGCCTCCAAACCAGATTTTGTGCGCGGCAGGACAAGTGATCCGGGCGTCACCAGACTTTGTGCGTGACAAGACAAGTGAGATTCGCGCTCACGGCTCAATACTGCCGTCAAAGCGCGACACCCTCACCGGCGCGCTTGCAACGACGAAACACTGGAGCCGCCATGACCCACTCGCTACACATCCACGCGCATGAGAACACGGTGCATTGGGGATACTTCGGCAAGAGCGTCGCACCCGTCCTGGTGGTGAAGCCGGGCGCGATCGTGAGTATCGAGACGCTCGCCCACCACGCGTGGGACGACATCGAAACACTCTCGCCTCCAGCCCTGGGCGCCGCTCACGGCCATACCGATTGCCTGCTGACCGGCCCGGTGAAGATCGAATACGCCGAGCCCGGCGATGTGCTGGAGGTTCGAATCCTCGACGTCATTCCACGCACCGGTCCGGGTCATGCGCAGGGAGGGCATGCGCTGGGAATGCACGTCAGCGCATGGTCGGATTTCCACGGGCCCGGCCCGGTCGAAGAGCCGGTGCCACGACAGGTCGTGACCATCTATCAATTCGGCGCCGCCGGTAGCGAAGGCTGGGCGACCGCGGTCTGCAACTACATCGCGACCGAGCAGGATCCACCCGAAGGCGACCTGGGTCCGCCCAAGCCTGGTGCCATCGCGGCCTCCTCCGAGGTCGGCAAGAACTACGGCATCCTGGAGGACATCCGCGTACCGACGCGCCTCCATTTCGGTGCGATGGGCCTTGCACCGGCGCAGGTGGATTCGAGTCTGCCCCCACCCAAGTGCTCGGGCGGCAACGTCGACGACTGGCGAATCGGCAAGGGTGCGCGCATGTACTACCCCGTTGCGGTGCGAGGCGCGCTGTTTTCGGTCGGAGATCCTCACGCCGCGCATGGCGATTCCGAGCTCTTCGGCACCGCCATCGAGGCATCGCTGACCGGCGTCTTCCAGTTCATCCTTCACAAGGCGCAGGATCTGCCCGGCACGCCATTGGAAGGACTCGACTGCCCCCTGCTGGAAACAGACGACGAGTGGGTGCTGCACGGCTTCAGCGCATCGGCCACCCTGCCCGCCCCCGGCAAGGATGCGCTCGCGCAGGGAAATCCCACGGCGCAGTCGGGCGTCGAGCGGGCCACGCGAGACGCATCGCGCAAGATGCGGCGCTTCTTGATGCAGATGGCACTCCTGACCGAGGACGAGGCCCTCTCACTGCTGTCGGTGGCAGTGGATTTCGGGCTCGCGCAGGCGGTCGACGGCCATTGGAGCGTCCACGCCAGCCTGAGGAAAGAACTCTTCTCCGAACGCAGACGCAAAGGCGGTACGGCGACCTTCTTCAGCGACTTCCACCGCTTCCCGCTCGTCGGGATCAACGGACACGACCTGGTGCAGTGAGCGCCTGGGCCGCGACGAGCACCCCGACGCCGGCCTGGACGCGCGGATGGTGCGGCGGACATCTTTACGCGGATCTGATCGAGGCCGATACTCTCGCGGCGGAGCATGCCGAAGCGGGCGCTCCGTCCCCATGCATCGACTTGCGCGGAGCCCTCATTCCGCGCGCCGGCGCATCGGGCGCGATGGAGCGAGAGCGAAGCGATGTCTACAGATCACGCACACGATGATGAGCACGCGGACCACCCCTGGGCGCCGCCGAGCGACATCGAGGCCAGGGTACGGGCGCTCGAATCGCTGCTGGTCGAGAAAGGCCTGACCACCCACGACGCGATCGACACCCTGGTCGCCGCATTCGAGAACGACCTGGGCCCGATGCACGGCGCGCGTGTCGTCGCGAAGGCATGGAGCGACCCCGCCTACCGTGAACGGCTGGCGGCCGATGGCACTTCGGCCATCGAGGAGCTCGGCTACCGCGGGCTTCAGACCGAGCACGTGACGGCCCTCTTCAACAGCCCCACGGAACACCACATGTGGGTGTGCACCCTGTGTTCCTGCTATCCCTGGACCCTCCTGGGCATTCCACCGGTGTGGTTCAAGTCACCGGCATACCGCGCCAAGGTGGTGAGCCATCCGCGTGAGGTCCTGAAGGACTTCGGCGTGGCGCTGGACCCGTCGGTCAAGATCCATGTGTGGGACACGAGTGCCGAGCAACGCTACCTCGTCGTGCCCGAGCGCCCCGCGGGCACCGAGGGATTCACCGAAGAGCAGCTCGCCGAACTGGTGTCCCGTGACTCGATGATCGGCACCGGCATGGCGCTCGCGCCGAAGAGGTGAACAGGATGGCCCGGCCGAAAGCCCCTCCCATTCCGTCCATGGACGGCGCCCCGGCTTTCCCCCGGAAGAATGGAGAGCCGGTGTTCGAGGCGCCCTGGCAGAGCCGTGCCTTCGGCATGGCGGTCACCCTGTGCAACCGCGGCCTCTATCCCTGGGACGATTTCAAGGCGCGGCTGATCGGCCAGATCGCCGCCGGCGACGCCGCGATGCAGGCCGCCGCCGAGTCCCCCGTGCCCTCGAACTACTACGACCAGTGGGTGGCGGCCTTCTGCGAGCTCCTCGTCGACAAGCAACTGGTGACGCCGCAGGAAATGAGCTCGCGAATCGCCGAGTTCAAGAGCGGCCAGCGCCGGCAGGTCTATTGATGGCTGGCGCCCTCTCATTCGTCTCGCCCGTGGGGCATTTTCATCGCCGAGGGAGGCTTGAATGCTTGACGACTTGAGACGCTTCTCACTCGACGCCTTTCCCGAGGAACTCCGAGCCGGCGCATGGGCCGAGGTTCTGTCGAAGGTGCTGCTCGGCGAGAAGGCGCCGAGCGGCAAGAGACCGCCTCTGAGCGGCTACGTCTCTTCGCGGCGATCCGCGCTCGGCTCCGTCATGGTGCGGCTCAATGCATCGCCCCACGTCCTCGTGCCTCGGCCTTCCGGCGCGGGGCGATTCGGCGGTGCAGTGCTGGCCCTGGCCCTGCTCGAAGGCTCGGGCATGGTTGTCGAGGGCGACGAATCCATTGCGTTGGCCGCCGGCGAAATCATCCTTCTCGACCCGGCAAGGCCCTGGGAGGTCGACCTGCGCACCGAATGCCGGGTTGTCATTGCCAAGCTCGAAAGCGCCGGCTTCGTGTTGCGGCTGGTCCGCACCAGCACGCATGACCTGAACAAGATCTCGTCGAAGACCGGCGTCGGGGCGGTGTGCCTGAACCTGGTGAATTCGATCGCGAACGAGTTCGACCAACTGAGCGACCACGAATTGCTGTCGCTCGAAGCCATGCTGACCGAACTTCTGGTCACCTGCCTCTCGCATGCGAACGACGATGCCGCGGAAGACTCGACCTCGGTGCAGCTGGGCCACCTGCGACGCGTCTGCCGCACGATCGAGGCGCGGCTTGCCGATGCGGACCTCTCGATCGATGAGATCGCCCGGGTGGAGTCGCTGTCGACCCGGTACGTCCAGAAGCTCTTCACGGTCGGCGCCACGACCTTCGGGGAATATCTAAAGAATCGCCGCCTGGAGCGCTGCCGGATCGATCTTTCCAACCCGGCGCTGGGCCACTTCTCCATCGCGGAGCTGTGCTTCCGCTGGGGCTTCGGCGACGCCGCGAACTTCAGCCGGGCCTTCAGCGCCCGCTTCGGCATGGCGCCGAAGGCCTACCGTTCACTCGCGCCCGAAGAGGCCGACGCGCACATCCAGCGCGGTCGTCCGCCGGACAGCCCGAGCCGGCAGAAGCTGCGCCGGCCAGAGGAAAAGTCAGGCGAAGCCGCGCCGGATCCCGACGCCGCGGATGGCGCACAGTTCGAGCAGGTCATGGGGGACTACGCCCGCTATCGCCTGGCGCTCGCCCTGACACCCAAGCGCGCCGCCGCCGTCGACACGGAAGCCCCCCTTGCGCGAGCAGGCGATCCGGCCGCATCGCCGCAGCCGAGTCACTACTACGTTCCGGTGTCCGACAAGACGGTGCATTGGGGTTACTTCAGTCGTTCCCTCAAGCCCGTCATTTCCATTCGCTCCGGTGACACCGTCACCATGGAGACGCTCACCCAGCACGCCGCCGACGATTCGGCCCGGATGATCGAGGGAGATCCGGGCGCGGAGAGCGTCTATCTCTGGACGGCGGACAAGAAAGGCGTCGATCGCAGAGGCGCCGGGCCCATGGACGCATCGATCTTCGGACGAGGCGCCGGTGAGGGGTTCGGCGTCCACATTTGCACCGGCCCGGTGTACATCGAGGATGCGGAGCCCGGTGACGTTCTCGAGATCCGCATCCTGGACCTCCAGTTTCGGCCCAGCTGCGGCGCATCGCACCGCGGCAAATGCTTCGGAAGCAATGCGGCCGCCTGGTGGGGTTTTCATTTCCACGACCTTCTCACCGAGCCGCGCAAGCGCGAAGTGGTGACGGTCTACGAAATCGAGGGCGCCGCGAGCGAGCCTTACGCGAAGGCCGTCTACAACTTCCGCTGGACGCCCCAGACCGACCCTTACGGCGTCAGGCACGAGACCATCGACTATCCCGGCGTTCCGGTGGACCATCGCAGCATCGAGAAGAAGTTCGGCGTGCTCAAGGACGTGCGCATCCCGATACGGCCTCATTTCGGCGTGATCGCGGTCGCGCCCAAGGAGCCGGGCCTCATCGACTCCGTGCCGCCCGGCTACTTCGGCGGGAACCTCGACAACTGGCGGGTGGGAAAAGGCGCCAGGCACTTCCTCCCGGTGTCGGTGGATGGCGCCCTCTTCTCCGTCGGCGACCCGCATGCATCGCAAGGCGACTCCGAAGTGTGCGGCACCGCGATCGAGTGCTCCCTGACAGGCGTCTTCCAGCTGGTGCTCCACAAGCACGGCGAGCTCGCGGGCAGCTACCTCGCCGGCCTCAACTTTCCATTCCTCGAGACGCCGAGCGAGTGGGTGCTGCAGGGGCTCAGCTTTCCCAACCACTTCGCGGAACTCGGGCCGCACGCCCAAACCGAGATCTACAACAAGTCGTCGCTCGACCATGCGATGCGCGATGCCTTTCACAAGACCCGCCGCTACCTCATGGAAGCGCATCGGCTCACCGAAGACGAGGCCATCTCGCTGATTTCGGTCGCGATCGACTTCGGCGTCACGCAGGTGGTCGACGGCAACTGGGGCGTGCACGCGGTGATCAGGAAGGCGATCTTCCCGAACTACCCGGGTGTTCTGCCCTGAGCATCCGCCGGTCCACCGCGGCCACCTTCCAAGGAAGGGAGGCCGCATGCCCCATGAGACCGATGCGTCTTGGCCTGCCGGCATCGATAGTTGCGCTTCGGCCCCGCCGCTTCGACGAACACTTCACGAGACGCCGGATGTTCAACCTCCATCGAAAGCCGAGGGAGCGCCATGGAAACCCGCCCGCCCCTGCCCCCGTTCAACTTCCAAACCGCAACCGAGAAAGTCCGCCTCGCGGAAGATGGCTGGAACACACGAGAGGCGGCGCGCGTCGCGCTGGCCTACAGCATCGACACCCGTTGGCGAAACCGTGCCGAGTTCGTCGTCGGCCGGGCCGCGGCGCAGGCCCTCCTGGAGCGCAAATGGGTGCGCGAGCTCGATTACCGGCTGATCAAGGAGCTGTGGGCCTTCGGCGGCGCCCGGATCGCCGTGCGCTATGCCTACGAATGGCACGACGATTCCGCTCACTGGTTCCGCAGCTACGGCAACGAGAACTGGGAGTTCAACGCGGACGGCTTGATGGCGCACCGCTACGCGTGCATCAACGACCTGCCCATCCGGGAATCGGAGCGCAAGTTCTTCTGGCCGCTCGGTCGCCGTCCGGACGACCATCCGTCGCTCAGCGAACTCGGGCTCTGAGCACGCCGCCATGCCGACCCCGCAAGCGCCGATTCACAGCGGCTTCGGAGCCACGACCACTGCACGCCAGGCCCTCGCGGGCCGGGACCTTGCCGGCTGGACCGTGATCGTGACCGGGGGCTACTCCGGGTTGGGACTGGAAACCACGCGCGTCATGGCCGCGGCCGGCGCGACCGTCATCGTTCCGGCCCGCACGCCCGACAAGGCGCGCCACGCGCTGCAAGGGATCGAGCGCACCCAGCAAGGCTCGATCGATCTGCTGGACCCGGCATCGATCCATGCCTTCGCCCGCGCCTTCCTGGACTCCGGCCGCCCCCTTCATGCGCTGGTCAACAGCGCGGGCATCATGGCGACGCCGCTCGCGCGCGACCGGCAGGGCAACGAATCGCAGTTCTCCGCCAACCACCTCGGCCATTTCCGCCTGGCGGTGCAACTGTGGCCCGCCCTGCGTCGCGCCGGCGGCGCGCGGGTCGTCTCCGTCTCCTCGCGCGCGCACAGGATCAGCGGCGTCGACTTCGAAGATCCGAACTTCGAGCGGCGCCCTTACGACAAGTGGGCGGCCTACGGACAGTCCAAATCAGCCAACGCGCTCTTCGCTGTCGCGCTCGACACGCGGGGCGAGGAAGATGGCATACGCGCCTTCTCGCTGCATCCTGGCGTCATCCTGACGGAACTCGTGCGCGACCTCAGCGACTCGGACCTGAGCGGCCTGGGCGTGTCGCGCGACCAGCCGAACGGCCACGTACCCCCAGGCCGATCCGTGACTGAAGGCGGAGACTTCAAGACCCTCGAACAGGGTGCGGCCACCTCGGTCTGGTGCGCGGCGGGCACCCAGCTGGAAGGCCTCGGCGGTGTCTATTGCGAGGACTGCGACATCGCCGCGACCGTCGCCATCGACGATCCCGAGCCGAGCGGCGTGCGCCCATGGGCCGTCGATCCGGAGCGCGCGGAGCGCCTGTGGCAGTTGAGCGAGGCGTTGACCGCGCTCACGTTCACGGACTGATCGTCGCCACCGCCGCCAATGCAAGCCATCGGAGCCCCACATGTCCAACGCATTCGCCGACATCGCATTCACACCCTCTGTCAAATCGGCCCAGGCGCACGACGGCAGCCGCGCCGGCTATGCGCGACGATTCGAGGCACAGGGCGGCGAGCCGGCCAATCGGCGCCTGGGCGAAGACGAGCTGGGCTTCATTGCGTCCATGCGCAGTTTCTACATGGCCTCCGTCTCCGAAACAGGGTGGCCCTATGTGCAGCATCGCGGCGGACCCGTCGGCTTCCTGAAGGTCCTCGACGCCGACACCCTGGCCTTTGCCGATTTCGCCGGCAACCGGCAGATGATCAGCGTCGGCAATTTCTCGGTGAACGACCGCGTGGCCCTGATCCTCGTGGACTATGCCCATCGGATGCGCCTGAAGGTCCTGGGACACGCGCGCGTCCAGGATCTGGCTTCCGGCGACCCGCTGGCGGCCCGTCTCCTGACACCGGGCTACCAGGCCAGGCCGCAACGTGCGATCACGATCCGCGTCGCGGCCTTCGACTGGAATTGCCCCCAGCACATTCCCCTGCGTTTCGATGCCGAAGACGTCCAGCGCGTGCTGGCCAAGCGCGAATAGCAGGCTCCATCGTCGCCGGCCCGCGAGGGGCCGGCCCTGTCCGGATGGCTAGATCTGCGCCATGCCACCGTCGACGAACAGCTCGATGCCGTTGACGAAGCTGCTGTCGTCCGACGCCAGGAACACCACGGCCTTGCCGATCTCGTCGGGCGTGCCGACGCGGCCCAGCGGGATGCCCTGCGCCTGGACGTCGACGAAGGCCTGAACCTGCTCCTGCGTGAGGCCCAGCAGGTCATAGCCCGGCGTCGGCACCACGCCCGGACTCACCGCGTTGACGCGGATGCCCTTGTCCTTGAGGTCCAGCGTCCAGGTGCGCGCGAAACTGCGCACCGCGGCCTTGGTGGCGCTGTAGACGCTGAAGGCGGGCGTGCCCTTGATCGAGGTGATCGACGCATTGAGGATGATCGACGAGCCCCTGGGCATCAGCGGCAGTGCCTTCTGCACGGTGAACAACAGGCCGCGCACGTTGGTGTCGAAGGTCTTGTCGAAGTGCTCCTCGCTGATCTGGCCGAGGGGCGCCAGCGCGCCGCCGCCGGCGTTGGCGAACAGCACGTCCAGGCGGCCCTTGTCCTTGCGGATCGTCTCGTAGAGGCGGTCGAGGTCGGCCAGGTTCGAGACGTCGCTGCGCACGCCCGTGACGTTGGCGCCGATGGCGCCGACCGCCGCATCGAGTTCGGCTTGCCGCCGGCCGGTGATGAAGACGTGAGCGCCCTCGCTGACGAAGCGCCTGGCCGTCGCCAGGCCGATGCCGCTGCTGCCGCCGGTGACGAGGGCGATCTTGTCGTGGAGTTTCCGGGTGGACATGGTGTGTTCTCCGATCAGGCCTTGAAGAAGGCGAGCAGCTCTTCGTTGACCCGGTCCTTCAAGGTCGTGCACATGCCGTGGGGCGCGCCGGCGTAGATCTTGAGCGTCGCCTTCTTGATGATCTTCGAGGAGAGCAGCGCGGAGTCCGCGAAGGGCACGATCTGGTCATCGTCACCGTGGAGAACCAGGGTCGGCACGTCGATGCGCTTGAGGTCCTCCGTGAGATCCGTTTCCGAGAAGGCCTTGATGCAGAAGTAGGACGCGGGAAACCCGGCCATCATGCTCTGCAGCCAGAAGGACTCGCGCACGCCCTCCGACACCTTCGCGCCCGGCCGGTTGTAGCCATAGAACTGCAGGCTCAGGTCCTTCCAGAACTGCGAGCGGTCGGCCACGACGTTGCCGCGCAGCTGATCGAACACCTCGATGGGAAGCCCGGCCGGATTCGCCGCCGTCTTCAGCATCAGGGGCGGGATGGCACCGATCAGCACGGCCTTGTCCACCCTGCCCGTCCCGTGGCGGCCGATGTAGCGCGTCACCTCGCCGCCGCCGGTCGAGTGGCCCACGTGGATGGCCTTCTTCAGGTCGAGATGCGTCACAAGCGCCGCCAGGTCGTCCGCATACGTGTCCAGGTCGTTGCCCTCCCACGGCTGGCTCGACCGGCCGTGCCCTCGACGGTCGTGGGCGATGCAGCGGTAGCCGCGCGAGGCCAGGAAGAACATCTGGTCTTCGAAGGCATCGGCGCTCAGCGGCCAACCGTGGCTGAAGACCACAGGCTGGCCCTTGCCCCAGTCCTTGTAGTAGATCTCGGTGCCATCCTTGGTTGTCACGGTACTCATGGTGCTAGCTCCTTTGGGAGGGTGGGAAGGTTTCGGCCGATCGCCCTGCTGGGACAAGGCAGGCGTGGGGAAAGCGGCGGCGGCGACGGCGGCCAGAGAGG
The DNA here is from genome assembly GCF_056398605.1 of Variovorax sp. 01T432. Classification (NCBI taxonomy): domain Bacteria; kingdom Pseudomonadati; phylum Pseudomonadota; class Betaproteobacteria; order Burkholderiales; family Comamonadaceae; genus Variovorax; species Variovorax sp. 01T432. The sequence continues at coordinate 29,450 of NZ_JBFTPS010000013.1, read as the reverse complement.
CGCCCTGCAGGACGGCGCGTCGTGACATCCGGTACTCCGCGGATTGGGTGCGTTCAGACATGGAACTCCTCGGTGAAGGGGCTGGCCGAAAAAGGGCTTCGACGCGTGGCGCTAGTCATTCGTCGACGTCGCGGCCGTGGCCTCGTCGATCAGCTTCACCAGCGCGTCGGGATGCGATGCCATGACGACATGGGACGCGCCCTTGATCTCGACAGCCTTCTTCGCGCCCGCGCGCCGGGCCATGAAGGCATGCGCGGCGGGCGTGATGTTCCTGTCCGCGCTGCCGTAGAGGAACCAGGACGGAATCGTCTTCCATGCCGGTGTGTCGGAAGGATCGTTGAGCGCCGCCTCCGTGACGGGGCGCTGGGTGACGGCCATCAACCTCGCCTCGCGCGCCGGCAGGTCGGCCGCGAACTGGGCGTGAAACTTGTCCTGGGCGATGTAGAGATCCTTCCCGCCGTCGGCCAGCGCGACGGGTGGCGCCAGCGTCGGCCCGAGCGTGCTGCCCGGGAACTTGTCCGAAATGCTGGCTGCGCTCTCGCCGGCGTCGGGCGCCAGGCCGGAGACGAAGACCAGCGCCTTGACATTGGCCTTTCCCGTCGCCGCATTGGTGATCACGCTGCCGCCGTAGGAGTGGCCGACCAGGATCACGCCGCCCCGCACCGAATCGATGACACCGGCCGTGTAGTTGGCGTCGAACTTCAGCCCGCGCAACGGATTCGCGACCGCCACGACGCGATAGCCCTTGGCCAGCAGCTTGCCGGTCACGGCGTTCCAGCTCGACGACTCGGCGAATGCGCCGTGGACGAGGACGACGGTCGGCTTGTCGGCCGGCGCTTCCCGCGCTGCCGCAAAGCGAGGAGCGGTGGCCGCCGCGATGGAAATGGCGGCGGCCGCCGCGACGGACATCACACAGGCGAGCGTGGGAACGCGAGGGAATCGATTCGTGGTGTTCATTGCAGTCCTTCTGTCGGAATGATCCGGATTCGGCGCGCCACACGGCGACAGCCAGAGCTTAGGAACGCGCCTGCGCGTTCGCCACGCCCAGAGGTCGGGCCGCGCCATCCGCCTTCCGGTCGCGCAGCCGGTGCCGCCTCCGCGGGGTGCGCGGTTGGAGCGGATGCGCGAAATTCAGGCTCTCGACGGATCGGGCCATTGACCCAGGAGTTCAGCATGCGCGACGCCACGCCAGGACGAAGAGACCCGGTATCCCGCCGCGGCTGACGGTGGTCGACGCCTTGCGCTATCGCCGGTTTCTCGACATGGACAGCGCCTATCGCGGAACCGGTGGCCTGGCGATGGCCGAAGAAGGACATGTCCTTGCGGGCGGAAGCGGCCGCCGTGCTGGCGGAGTTGTCGGATGCCTTCGACGACTGGGATGCGGCGCTGTGGTTTGCGCAGCCCAATTCGTGGCTTCAAGGATGCGCGCCGGTGGACCTGATCACCCTCGATCCCTCATCGGTCTATCAGGCCGCGTGGGCCGACCGCTTCGTCGCGCGTGACTAGCGGTCGCCCTGTCGATCACCCTCGAGGGATCCATCGGGGCCGCCGCAAAGGTCTTCATGTTCCGCGCCGGCCGGGCAGAGCCATCTGTCGGCCAGGACGTAGCCCGAGGTCATCGCGACCACCAGCAGAGCGCCTGTCATCACCGAGGGTGCGGGCGAAGGAATGCCGAGCAGCCGGCAGCCCGCGCCTATGGCAAGGCCCAGAAGAAGCCCGATGGCGACCTTGAGGCGCCGCATGGAGGCCGGACTCATGCCGCCCTCCCGGCGACATACGCGGCAAGGACGAAGCCCAAGGTCATCGAGACGACCAGCAACGCGCCGACCAGCTTGGGTGGCGCGGGCAGAGGCAGGTCGAACCATCGGCAACCGACGCCGATGCCCAGGCCCAGGACCAGCGCGATCAAGGCGTCCAGCATCGCTGTCACCGGCGGCTTCAGCCACCGGCGGCCAGCCGGGTGGCCAGCGTCGCCACGTGCCGGCCTTGCGAGCGCGCCATTCCCAGCTCCTGCTCGCTCGGCTGCCGCTCGCCCTGCGCTCCCGCGATCGTGGATGCTCCGTAGGGGCTGCCCCCCTTGATCTCGTCCAGCCCCATCTGTCTTTGCTCGCTGTACGGCATCCCGACGACCACCATGCCGAGGTGCAGCAGGGTCGGGTGGAAGGTCAGGATCGTGCTCTCCTGGCCACCGTGCTGCGTGGCGCTGGAGGTGAACACGCTGCCGATCTTGCCGATGAGCGCGCCGCTCATCCAGAGCGCGCCTGTCTGGTCGAGGAAGTTGCGCATCTGTCCCGTCATGTTGCCGAAACGGGTAGGCGTCCCGAAGATGATGGCGTCGTACTGAGCCAGGTCGCCCGGCGCGGCAACGGGCGCCGCCTGGTCCGGCTTGCCGCCGATCTCGCGGATCGCCTCGGCCGACATCGACTCGGGCACCCGCCTGATCTGGACCTCGGCGTTCGCCACCTCTCGCGCCCCTTCCGCCTCGGCGTAGGCCATGCGTTCGATGTGACCGTGAATGCTGTGATAGAGAACCAGAATCTTCGCCATGGGATGCCTCCGTCGGGGGTGTCGGGTGAGACCCACAGCATGTGAGCATCCCTACCCCGGCACATCCTCCTTAAGCATCACCGCTGCGGCATCTTCACGGCTGGATGGCTTTCAGCGCCAGTGCCTGGGCGGGTTCCAACTGCCTTGCGAGCGCCTCGGGCACGCCCGCCTTCGCGAGCTGCGCCGCGACGGGGTGGAGAGACACCAGGGTGCGGCCGTCGCCGTCTTCACGCACCAGCACACGCAAGGGAAGGTCCAGCGCCGCCGACGGCGCGGCGAGCATCATCGGCGTTCCCCCCTTGGGATGGCCATAGATCAGCACGACCGTGGGTGGCATGCTGAGCCCGACCTCCGCGGCGCCCGCCGCATGGTCGATGCGGCCGAATATCCTCATGCCCGCCGCTTCGATCGCATGGGCCAGGCGATCGAGCGTGGGCCCGAACGCGAACGCGCTCGGCTGTTCGACCAGGGCGTCTTCCTGCTGGTTGTTCGTCATTGCCAGATACCTCCGCACAGGTTCAAACCATCGGGTGCGTTGCCGCTTTCCCCGGCATCCGGAGCGGCATCGTCCCGCGCGACAAGGATTTGTTCGTCGCACAACAAGGCGGATCATGCCCGCCCCGCCAATACTGGGACGACATGTCCGCACCTCGCCCCTTGCGAGAACCGCGGGCAGGACGGGAGACCTCTTGGCCAACGACCTCCACATTCCAGCCCTGGACTCGACGGTGCACTGGGGCTACTTCAGCAAGGCCGTGCCGCCGGTGACCCGCGTGAAATCGGGCGACATCGTCACCATCGAAACCTTCACCCATCATGCGGGCGACGACTTCGACCGCATGATCAAGGGCGATCCCGCAGCCGAGAGCATCTACCACTGGGACATCCACGGCAAGCGCATGCCCCGTCGCGGCGCGGGCCCCGTGGAAGGCGCGCTCGTCAACGGCATCGGCGAGGGCTACGGTGTCCATCTCCTGACCGGACCCGTCCTGATCGAGGGCGCCGCCCCGGGAGACGTCCTGGAAGTCCGCATCCTGGACGTCTATCCCCGCTGCAGCCTCAATCCCGCCTATGCCGGCCAGTCCTTCGGCGTGAACGTTGCCGCCAGCTGGGGCTTCCACTACCACGACCTGATCGAGGAGCCGAAGCCGCGCGAGGTGGTCACGGTCTACGAGTTCGGCGCGGCCGGCGCCGAGAACTGGGCGACCGCCGTCTACAGCTACGTCTGGACGCCGCAGACCGACCCGAGCGGCGTCTATCACGCAACCTACAACTATCCCGGCGTGGTCGTCGACCATGCCTCCGTGCACAAGAACTTCGGCATCCTGCGGGACGTGCGCGTGCCGGCCCGCCTGCATTTCGGCACGATGGGCGTGGCGCCGAAGGAGGTCGACTTCGCCAGTTCGATCCCGCCGAGCTATACGGGCGGCAACGTCGACGACTGGCGCATCGGCAAGGGCGCCCGCATGTACTACCCGGTGGCCGTCGAAGGCGCCATGTTCTCGGTCGGCGACCCCCATGCGGCGCAGGGGGATTCGGAACTGTGCGGGACGGCGATCGAAGCCTCGCTCACCGGCGTCTTCCAGTTCATCCTCCACAAGGCGGCCAGCCTGCCCGGCACCCCGCTCGAAGGCCTGGACTATCCCTTGCTGGAGACGGACGACGAGTGGGTGGTGCATGGCTTCAGCTTTCCCAACTACCTGGCCGAATTGGGTGAGAATCCGGCCGAGAAGCTGGCTGAAATGGCCACCATCGACAGGGCGATGCGCGATGCATTCCGAAAGATGCGCCGCTTCCTGATGAAGACACGCCTGTTGACGGAAGACGAGGCGATTTCCCTGTTGTCGGTGGCGGTGGACTTCGGAATCACGCAGGTCGTCGACGGCAACTGGGGCGTCCACGCCACCTTGAAGAAGGCCTTGTTCAGCCGACGCCACCAGCCGGCCATGCCCGTGGCCGGTTGATTCGTCCAGGCGGTCTTGCGAACCAGGAGGTGCTCATCATGAACGGACCCCACGACCTCGGTGGACGGCATGGCTGGGGTCCCGTCGTCCCCGGGGCCGACGAGCCGCCCTTCCATGCACCCTGGGAAGGACGGATGCACGGCATCGCGGTGAGCTGCCAGATCTCCGGAGTCAACTTCACCGCCGAACAGCGCTCGGCCATCGAGAACATGGGGCATAGTCTCTACCTGGGCACGAGCTATTACGAGAAGTGGCTCTATGCGTACGAGACGATCCTGCATCGCAAGGGCATCGTGAGCCCCGCTGAAATCGCCCAACGTGTCGCGCAGCAGTTGTCCGAGGCGATGGCCGCTCATCCCGCCGAGCCCGCGGCGCCGAGCGAATACGCCATGACGATGAAGAAGGTCCTCTACGGTGGCACGCCGCACGATCGGCCCATCGATCGCGCGCCCGGATTCAAGCCGGGCGACAGGGTGCACACCATCAACCGGAATCCGCGAGCGCACATCCGGCTTCCCGCCTTCGTGCGCGACAAGGATGGCGTCATCGCGCTCTACCACGGCGCGCACTGTCATCCCGAGGCGCATGTCGATGGACGCGGCGACGTGCCGGAACACCTGTACGCGGTCCGGTTCGAGGCCGAAACGCTCTGGGGCCCGGATGCCGAGGCCGGCGCCTCGGTGGTGTTCGTCGATCTCTTCGAGAGCTACCTCAGCGCCCGTGCCTGAGCACCGTCGGCCTCAATGCAGAACGCAGAAGGGCCAGCCCTCGATGGCCGCCCAGACACACGCCCTGATGCATGCGATGGCGACGCGCCGATCCTGCACGCGAGGGACGGAATCGATCATGATCAGCATCACGGTCTCCTGAAAGGCCGCGGCGCACTGTCGAGCGGGATGCAACTCCCGGCGTCCGCCGCGTGGCCGCCGGAAGTCCCGGTTCGGTCCGCGCAGATGGCGAAGACCGAAGCCCCAGCATAGGAGCGCGCCCTCATGCCCGCCACACCCGGTGGGCCGGCTGGAACTCAACCCTTGGAGGGATCATGCCGCCGCGCGCCCGGCCGCCGACAGTCTTGCGCGCGCGATGCCCAACGCCGCATCCTGGGTGCTCGCGAGCGTGCGCGCCGCCTGCTCGAGGACCAGCCCGACGTTGCGAGCGATCCCGTCGCGCACGTGGGCCGCGGCGGCCGCCTCGGTCCGGTGATGGAGTTCGATGCCGGCCGCATACATCAGGCCACCGGCATTCGCGATGAAATCCGGCACATAGGTCACGCCGCGCGCCGCCAGCGCCGACGCGACCTCGCCGGCCGCGAGCTGGTTGTTGGCCGCGCCGCAGACGATCTTGCAGGCGAGCGCCTCGGCGCTGTCGTGTGTCAGCAGTCCGCCGAGCGCGCAAGGCGCCAGGATGTCGCATTCCGCGCGAAGCGCCTCGTCGGCGCTCAGCCAGGTCGCGCCGAGTTCGCGGGCCAGCGCCCTGCGGTGCTCGTCGATGTCCGAGACGATCAGCCGGGCACCCTCGCTCGCGAAGCTTCTTGCCAGCAGCGTGCCGATGCCGCCGAGCCCGATGATGTTCACCGTCAGCCCGCGCAAGGCGTCGACGCCGAACGTGTGGCGCACGGCGGCCCGTATCGCGCTCTCGACCCCGATGAAGGTGCCGTGGGTCGTTCCGCCGGCCCCGCCCGCGGCCTTGGAGCGGCCGCCGACGTAGGGCGTCCTGCGAAGGATGACATCGATGTCGTCGGCTCCGGTGCCGACGTCCGGCGCCACATGGTATGCGCCCTCGAGCGCGTGCACCTGATCGGCCACGTCGAGCAGGATCGAATCCTTCAATGCGCTCGTCATCTTCAGGTCGAGGGGCAGCGGCACGACCGCCTTGCCGCCGCCGCTTCCGTTGTCGATCGCGGCGGCCTTCATGGTCATCGCCTCGGAGAGTCGCAGGCAGTCGGCGATGCCGTCGGAAGCCCGCTCGTAGGGCTTGATTCGCAGGCCGCCGATCGCGGGGCCGAGCAAGGTGGAATGGACGGCGATCATCACCGGCAGGCCGGATCGCCGCCCCGCCTGGATCTGGAAGTGTTCGTGGTCCGTCGGAATGAAGAGTTCGCTCATGATCTCGCGTGCAGGATGTGTGAGTCGCCGATGGCATTGCGGGCCATCGGCGCCATGCGCCCACGCAGGGGTCGCTGGCACGAGTCTCGATGTTCCGCGGCCTGCCCGCTAGAACGTTCTTGCGCCGTGAGCCTGCCGGCTCCATTCGCCCGGCGTGAAGCCCAGGCAGCTCTTCCAGTGGCGCCCGAGATGGCTCTGGTCGGCGAAGCCGGTGGCCGCCGCCACGTCCGCGATGGCGCCGCCGGCGGCCAGCATCGACTTGGCGCGAGCCACCCGCAGCACCACCTGGTAGCGATGCGGCGCCAGTCCGAAGGAGCGCGCGAACTGGCGGCAGAAGTGGCTCGGGGACATGTCCGCCTCGCGGGCCAGTTGGTCGAGCGAGACGGCGTCGTTCCAGTGCGCGTGCAGCTACGCGCGTGCTCTTCGCATCGGCCCGCTGCCGGGCGCCGCCGGCGTCTCGCGCGGCGGGACATTCGCATAGCGCAGCAGGATGTGCTCCATCAGCAGGCACCACTCGCCCTGCACGCGCAGCGACGGCGCATCGGCCTGCGACGCGAGCCTCACGAAGGCCGCGAGCCGCTCCGCCAGGCGCGCGTCGGCCAGGGGCGCCATGCCGGGGGCGAGAAGCTTCACGCCGACGTGCATGGCGTGCCGCCGGAGTTCCTCATCCGGCACATAGGCCATGACGTACTCGCATGCCGCATCGCCCGCGGCGCGCCCCGCATGCGCCTCGCCCGGCGCGATGGCGGTGAGTTCGCCCGCGCCGACGATGCGGCGCACGCCCTGGCGCGCGCTGTTGTCCTGCGCCCCCCGCACGACGGCGCCGATGGCCCAGGTGTCGTGGGCGTGCGGGCCGAAGCGGTGCGACGCGAATCGCGCGCTCAACACTTCCACGCCGGGCAAGGCGGCCACGATGGCGTAGTTGGCGCGATCCGCCGAGTGAGGGGCTTTCATGGGGAGGTTGCGGCGAATCGAGGAGGTCGGAGCTGCCCATTATCGACAGCGCACCGATTCGAAAGAATCGAATGCGGCATCGAGGAATTGCCTTCCTCACTCGCAAAGAACTCAAGCCGAGGCCCGACCTAAGGCAGATGTGCCGCAAATGCGCGCACTCAATACTGGAAGCGCGCGGGCGAAGGTCGTCGTCCATGCATGGATGCAGCGGCCTGCCCCCACCCCCAACCCCTGAATCGAGAGGACTCTCATGACTTTCAAACCTGCACCTGCCTCGCTCATCCGGACCGCGCTCGCATCCGCCGTGCTCGTCATGGCGGCAGCAACGCCCCCGTGGGCCGTCGCGGAAGTCGTGTCGCCAGTGCTCCTGATCAACGATGACGCCGCCACCGCCGACGTCAAGGTGCAGAAGCTGCGAGGCAATGTGAGCGTGCTGATGGGGTCGGGCGGCAACATCGCCGTGCTCACCGGCCCCAACGGCAAGCTCATGGTGGATGCGGGCATCGCGGTGTCGAGGCCGAAGGTGGAGGCCGCGCTCGACGGCACGGGCCCCGCCCCGCTGAAATACCTCATCAACACCCACTACCACTGGGATCACACCGATGGCAACGTCTGGCTGCATGAGAAGGGAGCGACGATCATCGCCCAGGAGAACACGCTCAAGCGCCTGACCAGCGGAACACGCGTTATCGAATGGGGCTTCTACTTCCCGCCGACGCCGCCCGCCGGCCTGCCGACCGTCACCGTCAAGACCGACAAGACCATGGAGTTCGAAGGCGAGACGGTCGTCATGAAGAACTACGGCAACGGGCACACGGACACGGATCTTTCGGTGTACTTCAAGAAGGCCGACATCCTGCATGTGGGCGATCTCTGGTGGAACGGTCACTATCCGTTCCTCGACAATGGCGCGGGCGGCAGCATCGACGGCGTCATCCACTGGGTCAATGAATGCATCAAGGTGGCGACGCCGCGCACGATCATCATCCCCGGCCATGGCGAGGTGAGCGACCGGGCGGGATTGATGGAGTTCCGCGACATGCTGGTCGCCGTGCGCGGCAACGTCGCTCGCCTGAAGAAGCAAGGCAAGACACTGGCCGAGACGGTGGCGGCCAAGCCGACCGCCGCCTTCGATGCCAAGTACGGAGACTTCCTGATCAGCCCCGCCTTCTTCATCCAGCTCGTCTACATGGACGTCTGATCCCGGCGTCCGGCGGATCGGCATATGCGAATGGAGGCCCGGCATCCGGGCGGTGCCGGCTCCGGGACACACGCCGGGGCACACGATGTATGCGATCGAGTCGAGGGGCCAGAAGCTGATGCTCTGGGGGGACCTCATGGAGATCGCCTCCGTCCAGTTCGCCGAGCCCGCGGTGACCATCGCGTTCGACGCCGACGAAGCCGAGGCCATCCGCGAGCGCGCGAAGGAATACGCCAACGCCGCCCAGGGCCACTACCTGGTGGCGGGCGCCCATCTGCCCTTCCCCGGTATCGGGCACATCCGCGCCGAGCGCGCCGGCTATGCCTGGTTCCCCATCGACTACGGCGCGAACCACTGACAGCGGCCGGACGAATGCGCGGCCCGGGCGTGCCGCGCGCCGGCCGGACTATGGAATGACGTAGGCGGGCCAGCGGGTCTGGGCGGCGCCGTGGACCATGGTGTAGGCGTACTCGACGCCCATGCCGTACGCGCCGCAATGGGTCTTCACGATGTCCATCACCGCGTCGTAGGTGTCCTTCTGGGCCCAGTCGCGCTGCCATTCGAGCATCACGGAAAGCGCGGTCACCGGCTTCGCCCCGGCCTGGATGACACGCTGCATCGCGTTCTCGTGCGCCAACTGGCTGACGTCGCCGCAGCAATCCTCGACCACGAAGACCTCGTAGCCGTCATGCATGGCCTGCACGGAGGCCAGCGCCACGCAGGTCTCGGTCCACAGGCCGGCCAGGACGATCTTCCTGCGGCCGGCTTTCTCGACAGCCGCGACGAAGTTCGTGTCATCCCACGAGTTCATCGTCGTGCGCTCGATCGTCTTCTGCTCGGGGTAGACGGCCTGGACTTGCGGCCACATCAAGCCGCTGAAGGTCTTCGTCTCCACGGTCGTGAGAATCACCGGAACCTCGAACACTTTCGCCGCCTTGGCGAGCAGCACGTTGTTGCTGATGACCGACTGGCGATCGAAATTGCCGACACCGAACAGCATCTGGGGCTGCAGGTCGATCAGCGTGACGACGCAGTTGTCCGGGGTCAGCAATCCCTTTTCGCTGCGCTTCGAACGAGCGGGTACTTGAGCCATGAGATTCTCCTTGCACATGTGTTGCGGATGCGGCTGGCGGACAAGCCGCGAGAGGGGCGTGCCGCGCGCGATGCGAGAGGCGGTCCCGCAAGATCGGGCAGTCTTCTTCGCCCACGGCTTTCGCTCTTCGAGCTTAGGCGCCGACGGGTGTCGTCACATCCCGCGAATGGCAGGAAACAGGCTCGCACCGAAGGCGCACCCGGCCCCGCCGGCGACTAGAACTTGTACGCGCCGGAGACCATCAGGAAGTCGCCGTCGCGGCCGCCGGCCCGGGCCAGGCTGTCACTGGCCCGGAAGCGCACGAAGGTCGTGTTGAAGCTCAGTCTCGGCGTGGCCTGCCAGGTGACGCCGAAGCTCGCCTGGTGACCCAGGAAGCGGCCGCCTCCCGCCGTGCCGGCCATCGGGGTCATGGGAGCGGCGTAGAAGGCATCCGCCCTGCTCTGCCGCCACAGCACGTCCCAGCCCACGTCGACTTCGACCGCCGGGTGCGGCCGGAAGCTGACATTCGGCTGCAGGTCGATGATGTTGGCCGGTGCCACCAGGTCGGCCTCGGTGAAGTACGGCAGCCTGGGGAACAGCGCATTGAAGGTGTTGAGCCTTCCATCCTTCGGGTTCCGGTCTCCGCTGGCAACATCGGCCTTGAGGCCGATTCTCGGCCGCCATGCCGCGCGCTCGATCGCGTATCCGGTGTCGGTGGCGATCGTCCATGCGCGAATGTCCGCATCGCCGAACTTGCCGAACTGATAGACCGCCTCGAGATCCCAGTCGAAGCCGGACTTCTTTCCGAACAGCCGCGCGCCGAGCGAGTGGCGAAGCTCGGTGGCGACGCCTTGCGCGAAGGCGCCCTTGTCGCGGCGATAGCCGAGGTAGTAGAGGTCGAGCCGCCGATCCGGACCCGCCACCTTCAGCCCCGATGCGTAGACGCCCCAGAATGCGGTGCTGCGATCGCTCGAATCGTCGAAGTTGCCGGTCTCCAGGCGCACAGGCCGCACGGCGAAGGCGTCGACACGATAGTCGTCGGCCACGATGAATCCGCGTGCGCCGTCGAAACTGCGGCGGACATTCGGCCCCTCGCGCGCGGACACCAGTCTCCCGGACCCGAAACTGATCTCCTGCCGGCCCAGGCGAAGCGTGCCACGCTCATGCACGCCGAGATCCGCCGAAAGGTCGAGAAAGCCTTGCTGCAGATCCATCCTGTCCACATCCGTCTGCTGGCGGCCGAAATCGCGCCGGGTCGCGAGGTGGTTGCCGACCTGCACGAAGACACGGGCCTGATCCCATCGGATGTCGACGTGGAGCAGCAACCTGTGCAGCGACACACTGTCCTCACCCACGCCGCCGAAACCGAAGGCAGGGTTTCGAACCCATTCGAAGCGTTCGCGCAGTTCGCCCCCGAAGCTCAGCATCGGACCTCCATCGCCGAGCTGGATGCACTTGGCGGAGTCCAGGGGGTCGACGCGCATCGAGGGGTTGCACATCGCCCGCCAGTCTTCGTCGAAGCGACTCTGGCGGATCACCGGCGCCGCGCTGCGTGGCGGCGGCTCCTGCGCCGACGCGGCCCCGCCGAACGCGCCGGCGGCAATCAGGGCGAGGACGGCGCGCTGGATCACGTCGAAGAGCGTAGACGGCCGCCGCCCGTCCGCAAACGCCCAGAGGACCGATGCGGCGATGCGTCATTGGGAATGCCGCGAGGGATCCGGGATTGGCTTGCGCCAGATCAAGGCGAAGGCCGGGGCGCATGCTAATTTCGACCGCATTGCAAGGAGCAACACCATGGAACTGATGGAGGCCATTCGCGGGCGCCGCGCCACGCGCGCGTTCACGCGGGAGCCGTTGGCCAGGCCGGTCCTGGAAGGGCTGATCGACGCCGCGATCCAGGCGCCGAGCGCCGTGAATGAACAGTCATGGGTCTTCTCTGTCATTCAGAACGCCCCCCTGCTCGACCGGATTTCGGCGGCGTCCAAGGTCAACATGTTGAAGCTCATGGAGAGCGGATCGATTCCGAGGCGTCTTCAGGAGAATCTGGAGGACCCCGACTTTCACGTCTTCTACCATGCGCCGGCGCTGATCGTGATTTCTGCCAAAGCCGGTAACTGGGCCGTCGAGAATGCCTCCCTGGCGGCTGAAAACCTCATGCTCGCAGCACATGCCCAGGGCCTGGGATCCTGCTGGATCGGCTTCGCGCAACGCTGGCTCGGGACGGACGAAGGCAGGCATGCCATTCAGCTCCCGGATGGCCTGGAGCCTGTCGCGCCGATCATCGTGGGGCATCCCTCCCGCGCCATGCCCGCCGTGCCGCGCCATTCGCCGCGTATCCAGTGGATCGATTGATGCCCGACGCATTCGCGGTCCGGGCTGGCGTGCTTCACAGTACATTCGCCGCATGAACACAACGCGGCATTGGACACTCGGAGCCAAGCTGGGCTTGGTGGCCGCGCCCTTCCTCTTCGTGGCGATGTGTTCCATCGGCGCCCTGGTCTGGATGTCATTGCAGCTCGAAGGCGGCGCCGCGGCCATCAACGAGGCGGGTCGCATGCGGATGCAGGCGTATCGCATGGTCCTTTCGGTGGGCAGTGGCGAGACGCAGGCCCTGCCGCAGCAGCTGGCGGACTTCGAGCGCAGTCTCCAGCTGCTGCGTTCGGGTGACGCCGAGCGCCCCTTGTTCGTGCCGTGGGACGACAAGGTCCGCCAGCGCTTCGCCGAGGTCGAGCAACACTGGGCGGGTTTCCGCGTCCATCTGGCGGAGCCATCGGCGCCCGGCTCCACCACCGGTCTTGCGGCCGACGTCGCGGCTTTCGCCTCCCGCATCGACGCCCTCGTCGCGGCGATCGAGGCCCATCTTGCGCAATGGACGGCGATCATGCATCTGCTGCAGATGGTCATGATGGGGATGGCCGTCGTCGGCGCGGCCTTGCTGGTCCATACCGGATACCGGTTCGTGCTCGAGCCGGTGCGGCTGCTCAAGCAGGCGATCGATCGCATCCAGGCCGGCGATCTCGGCGCGCGGGTGGAATGCACCACGACGGACGAATTCGGCACCTTGGCCAACGGCTTCAACAGCATGGCGGGACAGTTGCAGTCGATGTACCGCAACCTCGAAAGCCGCGTGCAGGAGAAGACGGCGCAGCTGGAGGAAGAGCGCGCCCGCCTCGAAAGCCTCAACGAAGTCGCGATGCTCGTCTCCAAGGCCACGACGCTCGACGAAGTGGCGCAGGGCTTCACGAAGAGCATCGCGCGCATCGCCCGCGCCGACGGCGTGGCGCTGCGCTGGTCGGACGAGACCAACCGCCGCTACCTCATGCTTGCCTCGCACGGCCTGCCGCAAGCGATGACCGAGGCCGAGCACTGCCTCGTGGCGGGCGACTGTCATTGCGGCGCGCCCACGGCGGCGCCGGGCGCCCGCGTGATTCCGATCCGCGGCATGCTGCCCGCGCGGCAGCGCCATTGCGCGCAAGCCGGCTTCGAGACCGTAGTGTCGGTGCCGATTCGCCTGCACGACCGGCTGATGGGTGAGGTCGACCTGTTCTTTCACGCCCAGATCGCCATTTCCGAGGCCGAGCGTTCCCTCTTCGATTCCCTGACAGTGCATCTCGCGGGTGCCATGGAGAATCTCAGGCTGAACGCACTGGGTCTGGAGGCCGCGATCTCGCAGGAACGCGGCTTCATCGCGCGCGAGCTGCACGACTCCATCGCCCAGTCGCTCGCCTTCCTGAAGATCCAGGTCCAGTTGATGCGGGACGCGATGACGGGCGGCGACGAGCGCCAGGTCCGCCACGTGCTCGGCGAGATCGACGTCGGCGTGCGCGAATGCTATGGCGACGTGCGGGAGCTGCTGATTCACTTCCGCACCCGCGCCAATGCGGAAGACATCGAGCCGGCGCTCTTGACCACGCTGCGCAAGTTCGAGCACCAGACCGGCCTGAAGGTCAATCTGCAGATGCTGGGCCAGGGCATGCCCCTCGCCCCGGACATGCAGATCCAGGTGCTGCATATCGTCCAGGAGGCCTTGTCGAATGTCCGCAAGCATGCGCGGGCCAGCGAGGTGTGGCTGGACGTCCAGCAGCAGCCTCAGTGGCGGCTGGAGGTCCGCGACGACGGCCTCGGCTTTCCGAGCGGGCAAGGAGCGCCGGACGAGACGCACGTCGGCGTGCGCATCATGACCGAGCGCGCGGAACGATTGGGAGCGAAGCTGGACGTGATGTCCAGGCTGGGCCACGGCACCTCCGTGGTATTGACCTTGCCGCCCTTGCGCGCCATGGCGGCCTGAGTTGCCATGATCCTGCCTGACTCCAAGATCCGCATCCTGGTCGTCGATGACCACACGCTGTTCCGGCGCGGCCTCACAGCGCTGCTGCAGCGCGACGCCCAGTTCGAGGTCGTCGGGGATGCGGGCGACGCCGGCGAGGCCCAGCGCCGGGCCCGCGAGCTGCAGCCCGACGTGATCCTGCTCGACAACAACCTGCCGGGCGTCAGCGGCGTCGATGCGCTGCCTGCCCTGCGCGAGGCCGCCCCCCAGGCGCGCGTGCTGATGCTGACGGTTAGCGAAGACACCGACGACCTCGCCGGCGCGCTGCGCGGCGGCGCCTGCGGCTACCTGCTCAAGACCATCGAGGGCGACGCCCTTTCCGCGGCGATCCGTCGCGCGATGCGCGGCGAGAGCGTGGTGGCCGAGGAAATGACGGGCAAGCTGGTCGCCGCCTACCGGCACGCGGCCGCGCCGCCGGCCGCCGCAGCCGCGGAGCCGGCTTCGGCGCCTCATGCCGTACATTTGCTGTCGCCGCGCGAGCAGGAAATCCTGCGCGGCATCGCCCGCGGCCAGGGCAACAAGGAAATCGCGCGCTGCCTGGGCATCGCCGAAACCACCGTGAAGATCCATGTGCAGCACATCCTGCGCAAGCTCGACGTGAGTTCGCGCGTGCATGCCGCCGTTATCGCGGTCGAGCATTGCCTGGGTTGATCCAGCGCAAATGCGCGGCACTTTCCCCCTCCCCTAGTTCGTCATGACGATGCCGGCCGGCGGCCGCATCGTTCCTGTGCCGCCTTGCCGCTCTCACACTGGAGGATGTTGCGGCGCGCCCGCGTTTCCTAAAGTCGGTCCATGTGCAACGACCGGATTTCGCGATGAGCAGGAACAGCCAGGCCCTGGCGGTGCTGATGGTCAGCACGCTGGCCTTCACCGTGTGCTTCATGGTGTGGATGATGTTCGGCGTGATCGGCATTCCGATCCGCAAGACGCTGGGCCTGAGCGCCACCGAGTTCGGCCTGCTGACCGCCATGCCGATCCTGACCGGTTCGCTGGTACGCGTGCCCCTGGGCATCTGGACCGACAAGTACGGCGGCCGCGTCGTGATGACCTTGCTGATGGCCTGCACCGTGCCGGCCATCTGGCTGATGAGCTATGCCACGGCGTACTGGCACTTCCTGCTCATCGGCCTGTTCGTAGGACTCGCGGGCGGCTCGTTCTCGGTCGGCACGCCCTACGTGGCGCGCTGGTTCCCCCGGAACCGGCAAGGCTTCGCGATGGGAGTCTACGGCGCCGGGAACTCGGGCGCCGCCGTCAACAAGTTCATCGCCCCGGCGCTTGTGGTGGCCTTCGGCTGGACCATGGTGCCGCAGGTGTACGCCGCCGTCATGTTGGGCGCGGTGGTGCTCTTCTGGGCCTTCAGCGCCAGTGATCCGGCGCATCGGGTGCCGAGCAATGTCCGCTTCTCGGACCAGCTGCGGGCCCTGAAGGACCCGAAGGTCATCAAGTACTGCCAGTACTACAGCATCGTTTTCGGCGGCTATGTGGCGCTGAGCCTGTGGATGGTGCAGTACTACATCGGCGAATTCGGCCTCGACATCCGGACCGCGGCGCTGCTGGCGGCGTGCTTCTCGTTGCCGGGCGGGGTCCTGCGCGCGGTCGGCGGATGGCTCAGCGACCGCTACGGCGCGCACTCGGTCACGTGGTGGGTCATGTGGGTGAGCTGGATCTGCCTGTTCCTGCTGAGCTACCCGCAGACCGACTTCACGGTGACCACGGTGGGCGGCCCCCGGAGCTTCCATCTCGGACTGAACGTCTACGCCTTCACCGGACTGATGTTCCTGCTCGGCATCGCCTTCGCATTCGGCAAGGCGTCGGTGTTCAAGTACATCGCCGACGACTACCCCTCGAACATCGGCACTGTCAGCGGCATCGTCGGGCTCGCCGGCGGGCTGGGCGGCTTCGTGCTGCCCATCATGTTCGGGGCCCTGATGGACTTCACCGGCATCCGCTCCAGCGCCTTCATGCTGATGTACGGCGTGGTCTGGGTCTCCCTGATCTGGATGTACTGGACCGAGGTGCGACGCACCGAAGTCATGGGCCAGCATGCCCAGCCCTTCAGCCTCAAGGGCTGAGCCCCTTTCTCTCCCCGCAGGAATCGCAATGAACACGACCCTCCCCACCGCCGCCGGCACGCGCCGCCCGGGCGGCGCCGACATCCAGGACTGGCGCCCCGAAGACGATGCCTTCTGGGAATCCACCGGCAAGCGCATCGCCTACCGCAACCTCTGGATCTCGGTGCCCTGCCTGCTGTGCGGCTTCGCGGTCTGGGGCATGTGGGGAATCATCACGGTGCAGATGCTGAACCTGGGTTTCCCGTTCAGCCAGGCCGACCTGTTCTCGCTCACCGCGATCTCCGGCCTGGCCGGCGCCACGATGCGCATCCCGGCCGCGTTCCTGATCCGCCTCGCGGGCGGGCGCAAC
Source organism: Variovorax sp. 01T432 (assembly GCF_056398605.1). NCBI lineage: Bacteria > Pseudomonadati > Pseudomonadota > Betaproteobacteria > Burkholderiales > Comamonadaceae > Variovorax > Variovorax sp. 01T432. Next base: position 12,859 of record NZ_JBFTPS010000013.1, on the reverse strand, counting down.
ACGATCTTCCTGACGACCGCGATGCTGCTCGCCCCGGCCATCGGCACGGGCATCGTGCTGCAGCACAAGGACTGGCCGCTGTGGGCCTTCCAGCTGATGGCGCTGTGGTCCGGCGTCGGCGGCGGCAACTTCGCCAGCTCGATGTCGAACATCAGCAGCTTCTTCCCGAAGCGGCTGCAGGGCACCGCGCTCGGCCTCAACGCGGGCCTCGGCAACTTCGGCGTGACCAGCATGCAGATCGTGATCCCGCTGGTGATGACGGTCGGGCTGTTCGGCGCCTTCGGCGGCGAGCCCATGACGCTCGTCAAGGACAGCGGCTGGATCTTCGGAAAGATCCCGGCCGGCACGCCGACCTGGATCCAGAACGCCGGCTTCGCCTGGCTGCTGTCGCTGGTGCCGCTGTCGGCCCTGTGCTGGTTCGGCATGAACAACCTGAAGACCGTGTCGCCCAATACCGGCGGCGCGATCGTCGCCTTCCTCAAGATCATCTGGCTCTACACGCTGTCCTTCGTGCCGGCGGGCTTCGGCCTGTACCTGTACCTGCCCGCGCCCAGCGGCCTCGGCGTGCTGAACATGTGGATCGCGATGCCGCTGATCATCGCCGGCACGCTGCTGATGATGAAAGTCACCGCCTTCGGAACGATGGCCGACAACATCGCCGCCCAGTTCGCGATCTTCCGCAACCGGCACACCTGGGCCCTGACGCTGCTCTACATCGTGACCTTCGGCTCCTTCATCGGCTTCTCGATGGCCCTGCCGCTGGCGATCACGGTGATCTTCGGCATCAGCCACGTGCCCGATGCGGCGGGCGTGATGCAGCACACATTGAAGAACCCCAATGCGCCCTCCGCGCTGACCTACGCATGGATCGGGCCCTTCGTCGGCGCTCTCGTGCGCCCGCTCGGCGGCTGGATCTCCGACCGCGTCGGCGGCTCGATCGTCACGCAGATCATCTCGGCCATCATGGTGCTGGCGTCCGCCGCCGTCGGCTACGTGATGCTGCTGGCCTACGGGTCGCCCGCGCCGGAGCAGTACTTCCTGTTGTTCATGGCGCTGTTCGTGGTGCTGTTCACCGCCAGCGGCATCGGCAACGGCTCGACCTTCCGCACCATCGGGGTGATCTTCGACCGCCAGCAGGCCGGCCCCGTCCTCGGCTGGACTTCGGCCGTGGCCGCCTACGGCGCCTTCATCGCGCCGGTGGTGATCGGCGCGCAGATCAAGGCCGGCTCGCCCGAGATCGCCATGTACGGCTTCGCGGTGTTCTACGCCCTGTGCCTCGTTCTCAACTGGTGGTTCTACCTGCGCCCGAACGCCTACGTGAAGAACCCCTGAGCGCCTCTATTTTCCGGAGACCCATCCAATGAGCCATTTCCTCGACCGCCTCAAGCACTTCTCGAACCCCCGCGAAGGCTTCTCTGGAGACCACGGCGTCACCACGGGCGAAGACCGCACCTGGGAAGACGCCTACCGCAACCGCTGGGCGCATGACAAGATCGTCCGCTCGACCCATGGCGTGAACTGCACCGGGTCATGCTCCTGGAAGATCTACGTCAAGGGCGGCATCGTCACCTGGGAAACCCAGCAGACCGACTATCCGCGCACGCGCTGGGACATGCCCAACCACGAGCCGCGCGGCTGCTCGCGCGGCGCGAGCTACAGCTGGTATCTCTACAGCGCCAACCGCGTCAAGTACCCCATGGTGCGCGGGCGGCTGCTCAAGCACTGGCGCGCCGCGCGCATCACGCATGACCCGGTCGAGGCCTGGGCCGCCATCGTCCAGGACGACGCCACGCGGCGCGACTACCAGGGCGTGCGCGGCCTCGGCGGCTTCGTGCGCTCGACCTGGGAGGAGGTCAACGAGATCATCGCGGCGGCCAATGTCCACACCATCAAGAAGCACGGCGCGGACCGCATCATCGGCTTCTCGCCGATCCCGGCCATGTCGATGGTCAGCTATGCGGCCGGCAGCCGCTACCTGAGCCTCATCGGCGGCGTGTGCATGAGCTTCTACGACTGGTACTGCGACCTGCCGCCGGCCAGCCCGCAGGTCTGGGGCGAGCAGACGGACGTGCCCGAGTCCGCCGACTGGTACAACTCGAGCTTCATCATCGCCTGGGGTTCCAACGTGCCGCAGACGCGCACGCCGGACGCGCACTTCTTCACCGAAGTCCGCTACAAGGGCACCAAGACGGTGGCCATCACGCCGGACTATTCCGAGGTCGCGAAGCTCTCCGACCTGTGGCTGCACCCGAAGCAAGGCACGGACGCCGCGGTGGCGATGGCGATGGGCCATGTGATCCTGAAGGACTTCTACTTCGGCGGCAATGGCCAGCCGCGCTGCGCCTACTTCGACGACTATGCGCGCCGCTACACCGACCTGCCGATGCTGGTGATGCTGAAGGAGCACCAGCTGGCCAACGGCGAGACCGTGATGGTGCCCGACCGCTACGTGCGCGCCTCCGACTTCAACGGCAAGCTTGGCCAGGCCAACAACCCGGAGTGGAAGACGGTCGCATTCGATGCGCAGGGCAAGGTCGTGCTGCCGCACGGGGCGATCGGCTTTCGCTGGGGCCCGGACGGCCGCGCCGACGCCGGGCAGTGGAACCTCGAGTCCCGCGAGGCGCGCAACGGCAACGAGGTCACGCTCAAGCTGTCCGTGCTCGAAGGCGAGCAACCCGGCGAAGAGAGCGCGAAGGTCGGCTTCCCCTACTTCGGCGGCGTCCACCATGAACACTTCGCCAACAACCCGCAGGACGACGTGCTGGTGCGCACGGTGCCCGTGCAACGCATTTCCCTCGGCAAGGCCGGCGAAGAGCGCACGGCGCTGGTGGCGACGGTGTTCGATCTGCAGGCGGCCCAGTACGGCATTCCGCGCGGCCTGCCCGGCGAATTCGCCGCCGCCGATTTCGACGACAACACGCCCTACACGCCCGCCTGGCAGGAGCAGATCACGGGGGTGCCGCGCGAGCAGGTGATCAGCGTCGCGCGCCAGTTCGCCGAGAACGCGGAAAAGACGCAGGGCCGCTCGATGGTGATCATCGGCGCCGGCATGAACCACTGGTACCACAGCGACATGAACTACCGCGGCGTCATCAACATGCTGATGATGTGCGGCTGCATCGGCAAGAGCGGCGGCGGCTGGGCCCACTACGTCGGCCAGGAGAAGCTGCGTCCGCAGACGGGCTGGACCCCCCTCGCCTTCGCGCTCGACTGGATTCGCCCGCCCAGGCAGATGAACTCGACCAGCTTCTTCTATGCCCACACGGACCAGTGGCGCTACGAGAAGCTCGGCGTCGACGAGGTGCTGTCGCCGCTGGCGGACAAGTCGCTCTACGGCGGCAGCATGATCGACTACAACGTACGCGCCGAGCGCATGGGCTGGTTGCCCTCGGCGCCGCAACTGCAGACGAATCCGATGCAGGTGGTGCGCGACGCCCAGGCGGCCGGGATGGACGCGAAGGACTACGTCGTCAAGTCGCTGCGCGAAGGCTCGCTGCGCCTGAGCTGCGAAGACCCCGATCATCCGGACAACTGGCCGCGCAACATGTTCGTCTGGCGCTCCAACATCATCGGTTCCTCGGGCAAGGGCCACGAGTACTTCCTCAAGCACCTGCTGGGGACGAGCAACGGAGTGCAAGGCAAGGATCTCGGCCGCGAAGAGGCCAAGCCCACCGAGGTCGTCTGGCACGACACGGCGCCCGAAGGCAAGCTCGACCTGCTGGTCACGCTCGACTTCCGCATGAGCACGACCTGCCTCTACTCGGACATCGTTCTCCCGACGGCGACCTGGTACGAGAAGAACGACCTGAACACCAGCGACATGCACCCGTTCATCCATCCGCTGTCGACCGCGGTGGACCCGGTGTGGCAATCGAAGAGCGACTGGGAGATCTACAAGGGCTTCGCCCGGAAGTTCAGCGAGATCTGCGTGGGTCATCTCGGCGTCGAAAGCGAGATGGTGCTCACGCCCCTGATGCACGACTCGCCCGGCGAGCTGGCTCAGCCCTTCGAGGTGAAGGACTGGAAGCGCGGCGAGTGCGAGCTGGTACCCGGCAAGACGGCACCGAACCTGGTGGTCGTCGAGCGCGATTATCCGAATGTCTACAAGCGCTTCACGGCCGTGGGGCCGCTGCTGAACAAGATCGGCAATGGCGGCAAGGGCATCGCCTGGAACACCCAGACGGAAGTGCGCCAGCTCGGGGAATTGAACGGCCTGGTGAAGGAAGAAGGCGTGACCTGCGGCATGCCCAGGATCGACAGCGACATCGATGCCTGCGAGATGGTGCTGCAGCTCGCGCCGGAGACCAACGGCCATGTCGCGGTCAAGGCCTGGGCCGCGTTGTCGAAGCAGACCGGGCGCGAGCATACGCACCTGGCCATGCACCGCGAAGACGAGAAGATCCGCTTTCGCGATATCCAGGCGCAGCCGAGGAAGATCATCAGCTCGCCGACCTGGAGCGGCATCGAATCGGAGACGGTCTCGTACAACGCCGGCTACACCAACGTCCACGAGCTGATTCCATGGCGCACCCTGACCGGGCGCCAGCAGTTCTACCAGGATCACCCGTGGATGCTGGCCTTCGGCGAAGGGCTGGCGAGCTACCGCCCGCCGGTGAACCTGAAGGCCACGGCCGGCGTGCACGGCATTCGCACCAACGGCAACGCGGAGATCCTTCTCAACTTCATCACGCCGCACCAGAAGTGGGGCATCCACTCGACCTACACCGACAACCTGCTGATGCTCACCCTGAGCCGCGGCGGCCCGATCGTCTGGCTCAGCGAGGACGACGCCAAACTGATCGGCGTCGAGGACAACGACTGGATCGAGCTCTACAACGTCAACGGCGCGATCGCGGCGCGGGCGGTCGTCAGCCAGCGGGTCAAGCCGGGCATGGTGATGATGTATCACGCGCAGGAAAAGATCGTGAACACGCCCGGCTCGGAAATCACGGGCCAGCGCGGCGGTATCCACAACTCGGTCACCCGCATCGTGCTCAAGCCCACGCACATGATCGGCGGCTACGCGCAGCTGTCCTACGGCTTCAACTATTACGGAACGATCGGCACCAATCGCGACGAGTTCGTCGTCGTTCGCAAGATGGACAAGGTCGACTGGCTCGATACGCCGCGCGGCGACGAGCGGGCCGAGGCGGTGCAACAACTGGGAGAAGCTGCATGAAGATACGCGCGCAAATCGGCATGGTGCTCAACCTCGACAAGTGCATCGGCTGCCACACCTGCTCGGTCACCTGCAAGAACGTCTGGACCAGCCGCCCGGGCACGGAGTACGCCTGGTTCAACAACGTGGAGACCAAACCGGGCATCGGCTACCCGAAGGAGTGGGAGAACCAGGACAAGTGGAACGGCGGCTGGGTGCGCAAGGCCAGCGGCAGGATCGAGCCGCGCCAGGGCGCGAAGTGGAGGCTGCTGATGCGCATCTTCGCGAACCCGAACATGCCGCAGATCGACGACTACTACGAGCCCTTCACCTTCGACTACGACCATCTGCAGTCGGCACCCGAGATGAAGGCGACGCCGACCGCGCGGCCGCGCAGCCTGATCACGGGCCAGCGCATGGAGAAGATCGAATGGGGCCCGAACTGGGAGGAGATCCTCGGCGGAGAGTTCAGCAAGCGCAGCAAGGACAAGAACTTCGACGACATCCAGAAGGATATCTACGGCGAGTTCGAGAACACCTTCATGATGTACCTGCCGCGCCTGTGCGAGCACTGCCTGAACCCGGCATGCGTGGCGAGCTGCCCGTCGGGCTCCATCTACAAGCGCGAGGAAGACGGCATCGTCCTGATCGACCAGGACAAGTGCCGCGGCTGGCGGATGTGCGTCTCCGGCTGCCCCTACAAGAAGATCTACTACAACTGGAAGAGCGGCAAGGCCGAGAAGTGCACCTTCTGCTACCCGCGCATCGAGGCCGGCCAGCCTACCGTGTGCAGCGAGACCTGTGTCGGGCGCATCCGCTACCTGGGCGTGCTGCTGTATGACGCCGACCGGATCCAGGAGGCGGCGAGCGTCGAGCACGACCGCGACCTGTACCAGGCGCAGCTGGACATCTTCCTCGACCCCAACGACCCGGCGGTCATCGCGCAGGCGCGCATCGACAACATCCCGGATGCGTGGATGGAGGCCGCGCGCAAGAGCCCGGTCTACAAGATGGCGGTCGAGTGGAAGGTCGCGCTTCCGTTGCACCCGGAATACCGCACCCTGCCGATGGTCTGGTATGTGCCGCCGCTGTCGCCCATCACCGCCGCGGCGAACGCCGGGCATGTGGGTACCAACGGCCAGATCCCGGACGTCAACCAGCTGCGCATCCCGGTCAAGTACCTGGCCAACCTGCTGACCGCCGGCGACACGGTGCCCGTGGTGCGCGCGCTCGAACGCATGCTGGCGATGCGCGCCTACCAGCGCGAAAAGCATGTCGACGGGCGCATCAACGTCGGCGCGCTGGAGCAGGTCGGCATCACTCAGGCCGAGGTCGAGGACATGTACCACGTGATGGCRATCGCGAACTACGAAGACCGCTTCGTGATTCCGAGCAGCCACCGCGAGTACGCGGAGAACACCTTCGACATGCGCGGCGGCTGCGGCTTCAGCTTCGGCAACGGCTGCTCGGACGGATCGAGCGATGTCAGCCTGTTCGGCGGCAACCGCAAGCGCACGATTCCCATCAAGGCGGAGGTCTGAGCCATGGCATTCTTCAACAACCCTCCCATGGCATCGAGAAGCCTGCGCGCCCTGGCGCGGCTGCTCGGCTATCCCGATGCCGAACTGCGCCTGAACCTCGCGGCGCTGCGTGAAGCGTTGCACGCCGAGCGTGCGTTGTCGCCGTCCAGGCTGCTCGAACTCGACGCCTTGCTCGATGCGCTCGCGCATGCGGCGCCGCTCGACAGCGAGGCCGACTATGTCGAGATCTTCGACCGCGGCCGCGCCACATCCTTGCACCTGTTCGAGCATGTGCATGGTGATTCGCGCGACCGCGGGCCGGCGATGATCGACCTGGCGCAGACCTACGAGAAGGCGGGCCTCTTCGTGGGCGAGGACGATCTGCCGGACTTCCTGCCGGTCGTGCTCGAGTTCGCCTCCACGCAACCGCCGCGCGAGGCGCGCGAGTTCCTCGCCGAGATCGCGCATATCTTCAACGCCATCTTCGCCGCGCTGCAGCAGCGCCACAGCGCCTACGCCAGCGTGCTCGGCGCGCTGCTGGAGCTGGCCGGCGAGAAGGCGCAGGCGGTGACGATCGCGGCCGAAGAGCCCATCGACGCCGTCTGGGAAGAGCCGGTCGTCTTCGACGGCTGCTCGGTGAAGGGCCAGGCCCGACCCGACCAGCCGCAACCGATCCACATCGTCCGCAAGGACCGCCCTGTCGAAGGAGCACGGCCATGAGCACGCTGCACGGTTTTCTCTTCGGTGTCTATCCGTACATCTGCCTCACGGTCTTCCTGCTGGGCAGCCTGATCCGCTTCGACCGCGACCAGTACACGTGGAAGAGCGATTCCTCGCAACTGCTTCGCAGCGGCCTGCTGCGCTGGGGCAGCAACCTGTTCCACATCGGCGTCCTGTTTCTCTTCTTCGGGCACCTCCTGGGACTGCTGACGCCGCACGCCTTCTACAGCCACTTCCTGGAGGCGCCGGTCAAGCAGATGATCGCCATCTGGTCGGGCGGCATCTTCGGCGTGCTGTGCTTCATCGGCCTGACGATGCTGATCTATCGGCGTGTCTTCGATCCGAGGATCCGCTACACCAGTCATCGCACCGACCTCGCCATCCTCGCGATCCTGTGGGTGCAGCTGGTGGTGGGGCTGATCACCCTGCCGTTCTCGTGGGCGCATTCGGACGGCAGCGTCATGCTGGTCCTCGCGGACTGGGCGCAGCGCATCCTGACATTGCGCTCGGTCGATGCCGAGGTGCTGGCCGGGTTGCCCTTGCCGTACCGCTTCCATCTCGTGCTGGGCATGACGATCTTCCTTCTGTTTCCCTTCAGCCGGCTGGTTCATGTGTGGAGCGGGTTCGGAACGATCGGCTTTCTCTTTCGTCCCCACCAGATCGTGCGCGGCCGGCGCCTGAATGTGCCGGTCGGGCAGAACCAACCCCGCCGGCGCGGCACCGCCGATTGAGGAGCATGAACATGCATGTCGAAAACATCGATCCCGGCACTGCCGCGCAGCTACCGCCCGTCGCGCGCATCAACGGCGTGGCGCTGCACACGCCTCTGGAGACCCTGGCACCGGAGGAACTGCGCCAGCGCGCCTGCACCGAGCTGCTGCGCCAGGCGGCGCAGGCCGCCGGCCTGCTCGACGCGGCCGACGTGGCATTGGGCGACAGCGCGACCAGCGAAGCCGCCACCGCCGCCATCGAGGCACTGCTCGAGCGCTCGCTTCCGCTGCCCGATCCGTCCGAAGAGGCGTGCCGGCGCTACTACGCCGCGCACGAAGCGGCCTATCGCAGCGGCGAGCGGGTGCGCGTGAGGCACATCCTGTTCGCGGTGACGCCCGGCGTGGACGTGGTGGCACTGCGCAAGCGCGTCGAGATGGCGATGCTGGAGGTGCGATGCTTCGACGGCAGCGCGTCGCCGACCTTCGCGGCGCAGGCCGCCGCCCTCTCGAACTGCCCGAGCGGCGCCGCCGGCGGCGAGCTCGGCTGGCTGCAAAGCGCCGATTGCGCGCCGGAATTCGCGCGCGAACTGTTCGGCCGCGCCGAAGTCGGCGTGCTGCCGCGACTCGTGCACAGCCGCTTCGGCCTGCACGTGGTCGAGGTCATGGAGCGTGAGGCCGGCGTGCAGCAGCCCTTCGAGGCGGTGCGCGGGGCGGTCGGACTGGCCCTGCGCCAGCAGGCCTTCGTCGCCGCGATGCGGCAGTACCTGCAACTGCTCGCGGGCGCCGCCGAGCTCGAAGGCGTGGACCTCGAAGCGGCCGAAACCCCGCTGGTCCAGTAGCCGCCGATGGAAACTCCCATGAACGAATCCCACTTCCAGCTCCTGCTCCAGGCCGCGAGGTCGCAGCCGGAGCCCCAGCGCCTTCTCTTCGTCTTCGCGGCGGCCACGCTGCCGGCCGATGCGAGCCCGGAACAGCAGGCGCGCTTCGATGCGGGCGAAGGCGGCGAACTCGAGCCCATCATGTGCGTGGACAAGGAACCGCACGCACTCAAGGATTTCGCGGCGCTGGTGGCCGAATCCCGGGAGAACGGCTCGGCATGGCATGTGGTCTTCGTTGTCGGCCTGTCCGGCCGCGGCCAGACGGCGCCCACCGAATCGGAGACCGAGCAGGCCATGAATGTCATGGTCGAGGCCGTGCGCCAGGGCAGCATCGGCCGCTATGCGGCCTATGACCTGAACGGGGAGCCTCTGGCCTTTTCGTGATCAGCGATGCGGCGCGAACTTCGGACGCGTGGCGCCGGCCAACGCCTCGAGCGCGGAGTCGATTCCACCGGATGTCTCCAGGGTGCCGAGGATCCGGGTGAACAGCGGCAGGTAGATCTCGTCCGCTTCATAGCCCGCGAGCGGATCGCGGTTCATCAGGAATGCGGCATCGAGCTCAGCCCAGTCTTCGGGGTGCAGCACGGCCTGGGCGAACGGCAGCACCTCGGTTTCCTCCAGCATCATGTGCTCGATGTAGGAGCTGACATAGTGGGTCATCGCCCGGGTGAAGGTGTCCCGCCGCGCCTCCTGCTGGCTGGAGCCGCTCATCACCTGGAAGCCGAGGAGCGCGTGCTGCACATCGCGAATCGACTGCTCGCCGAGCGCGTGTTCCAGATCGAGCCGGTCGAGCACGGCATCGATATGGGCGTCGCGCCCTCGAAGTTTCGGGAACAGCAAGCCGCTTTCCTTGGGATGGTGGAGCTTTTCGGGAAACTCGTCGACGTAGAACAGCATGGCCTGGAGCGCATGAAAGTCGGGCAGCATGCCGCGCCGCTGCTGCTTGTCGAGCAGCAGGATGATGGCGCGCAGCATCGCCGATAGCGCCCGATGTTCATGGCGGATGATCTTCAGGCTCGCGGGTGTCATCTTGCGTCTCGTCCAAGTTCAAGTCCAAGTACGCAGCGTCCTCTTTTTTCTTTCGCCTCGTCTTGAGGCAGATCAACGCAAGGCGCGCGGCGGCGCGGCCGCGTGCCTTCAGGGCTTGAGTTCGCCCAGGATGGTCGGGATCAGTTCCGAGACCGTCGGGTGGATGTGCATGGTTCGCCGCAGCGCGTCGCCGGTCCCGCCGCAGGACATGGTGTCGATGAGGCAGTGGACGGCTTCGTCGCCGCCGACGCCCAGGATCGCGGCGCCGAGGATGGCTTCGCTCTCGGCGTCGACCACCACCTTCATGAAGCCCGCGGTCTCGCCCTTCTCGACCGCCCGCCCGACCCGTGTCATGGGCCGCTGGCCGACTCGCACCGCCTTGCCCGTCGCGCGCGCCTGCGCCTCCGTCAACCCGACCCGGCCGAGCGGCGGATCGATGAACAAGGCGTAGACCGGGATCCGGTCGCTCACGCGGCGCTTGTCGTTGTCCAGCAGGTTGGCCGCGACGATCTCGAAGTCGTTGTAGGCCGTGTGCGTGAAGGCGCCGCGCCCGTTGCAATCGCCCAGCGCCCAGATGCCGGGCGTGCGGGTCTGGAGCTGCTCGTCGACTGGAATGTAGCCGTGCGGGTCCAGCTCGATGCCCGCCTGGTCCAGACCGAGGTCGTCGGTGTTGGGCCGGCGGCCGACGGCAAGCAGCACGTGGGACGCCATCACCTCGGGCGCCCCGGCCAGGCAGTCCACGCCGACCTGGATACCGTCGGCGGCGGGCTGGAAGCGGATGCACTCGGCATCCAGGCGCACCACGACGCCTTCGCCCTCGAAAATGTCCCGGATGGCGCCCGAGACCTCCTCGTCCTCGCGCGCGACCAGGCGCGGCCCTTTCTCGATGACCGTCACTTCCGCGCCGAAGCGGCGGTACATCTGGGCGAACTCCAGGCCGATATAGCTGCCGCCGATCACCGCGAGGTGGCGCGGCACCTGGTCCAGTTCCAGGATGGAGGTGTTGGTCAGGCACGGCACCTCGTCCACGCCCGGGAGCGGCGGCACGAGAGCGCGCCCGCCGACGTTGATGAAGATGCGCGGCGCCTGGAGGAGGTCGTCGCCCACGCTCACCTCGGTCGCCGAGACGAAGCGCGCATGGCCCTCGAACACGGTGCAGCCCTGCATCCGCCGGAGCCAGGATTCGACGCTTCGGCGCGAGTCGCCCGACACCTTGTCCTTGCGGGCCTTGACGGCGGGCATATCGACGCCCACGGGGCCGCCGATGGTCACGCCGAAGTCGCTGGCGCGGCGCGCGAGGTGGGCCGCATGCGCGCTGGCCACCAGGGCCTTGGTCGGGATGCAGCCGGTGTTCACGCAGGTGCCGCCGAAGAGCTTGCGCTCGACCATGGCCACTTTCATGCCGGCCGTGGTGAGTCGCCCTGCGAGGGAGGGGCCGGCCTGGCCGGCACCGATGATGATGGCGTCGAAGGAGAGGTTCATGCTCCCATGATTAGGGAAGCCGCCGCGCAAAGCAACGACATCAGGCCGCAGGCGGGCACCCCGCCAACGGGCGAGCGCATGACCTCACCGGGCGCGGCGCGCGCTGGCCACCGTTTCCAGCGCCTGGGCGACCGAGTCGGCGCCTGGGTCGCCCTCTCCGGCCCTCGCGCGCCACTGCCGCGCCACTTCCAGGAGCTGGGTGGCATTCAAGGGCGCGGGTGGCGGAGGCCAGGAGACTGCCAGAACGCGGGTCGGCGACTTTTCAGCGGCCGCCAAGCCAGCTCGCACAAGGCCGAGCAGGCCGGTGACGGATCTCGGAAGAGTGGTTCGAGTGAGGCTTTTCATGTAATACATTGTGCCTACCGAAACACATGGTTACTAGCCCCTCGATCTCCTCCAAAAGAGGTAGGCCACGCAAGAATGGCCCGCGCGCTTCCCCGTCGCGCGTCAGGAGAACCGGGCGTTGCCGATGTCGATGGAAACCATCAGCGGATCCTGGGGCCGACGGTCCGGCCCCCTCATATAGGCGCGGCGCTTGCCCGGCAGGCGAATGCCGTCGGCCTCGATGTAGTCGTGCATCAGTTGCGCCGCGTCGAAGCCGCCCGCCACGTCGACCTTGTAGTCATGGCGCCGCAGGAGCAGGTCGGCGCCGAAGAAGAAATCCTGGACCGGGCTGTGGGTGGCGATCGCATCCGGGAAGCGGGCGCGTAGCACTCGCCAGGTCTCGCCCCCTTCCATCCAGGGCTCGATCTCCTGCACGTCCACGCCCTGCATCGCGAGCAGAAAAGGCGTGCACAGGTAGGTCCACATCGCGTAGCCGTTGAAATAGGCCCGGTGCAGCGGGTCCCAGGGCGTCAGCTTCTCGTGGCCGGCGAAGGATGCGCGGGGCTCCAGGCGCTCGGACACGAGGGTGCCGTCGCTCTTCAGGATCGCGATGCGGCCGGGCGTGAATTCGGTGTGCCAGTCGGGGTTGCCGAAAGGCGCGACCGAGGCACGCTCCTCGTGCAGCGAAACGGTCATCAGGCGCGGATCCTGGTCCTGCTTCAGGCCCTTCATGCCCCACAGCGCGCCGTCGGTGACGATCGTCGCCTCGGCCTTGCTGTAGCGGTTCCAGCGGTCGAGGCCGCCGTGGGCATCCAAGACCCTTGCCAACAATTCGTTCATTGCATTTCTCCTGTCTTTTGCTTACTCGATCGCCTTGGCCATGTCCTCGACCACCTTCTTGGCATCGCCGAAGACCATCATGGTCTTGTCCATGTAGAACAGCTCGTTGTCCAGCCCCGCGTAGCCCGCGGCCATCGAGCGCTTGTTCACGATCACCGTCTTGGCCTTGTAGGCCTCCAGGATCGGCATGCCGTAGAT
>NZ_JBFTPS010000012.1:0-136651 GCF_056398605.1 Variovorax sp. 01T432 | reverse complement strand
ATGCGCGAGGCGATGTGCAGGAGGTAGGGCGTCTCGCCGCGCATCGCATCGGCCGAGCGCAGGCGGTCGAAGGCCTGGGCGGGGTCGATGAGGCCATCGCGGGCGAGGGCCGTGAGCAGGTCCATGTAGCGGGCATGGGCGGTGTTCATCGCGCGGGCTTCGTGAGCGCCCATGCGCGAAGTAGGCAGGCTGTGGAGCTGCGCGAGAAGCTCGGGATCGAGCAGCGTCGGAGCCAGCGCGCGCGCCTGTCCTTGCCGAGCAGGCTGACCTGACGGGTGTGCTCCTGGCTGAGCAGGGCCTGGCGCATGGAAGCGCGCACGCCCTGTCCCTCGGTCTTCTCGCGTTCCCCTGCGAGGGTGTCGAGCAGGCGGGTGACGGCGTGGGCGAGTTCGGGCGCGGCCGTCATGCCGCGCTGCCCGGCGGCGATGCGCGAGGCGATGTGCAGGAGGTAGGGCGTCTCGCCGCGCATCGCATCGGCCGAGCGCAGGCGGTCGAAGGCCTGGGCGGGGTCGATGAGGCCATCACGGGCGAGGGCCGTGAGCAGGTCCATGTAGCGGGCATGGGCGGTGTTCATCGCGCGGGCTTCGTGAGCGCCCATGCGCGAAGCAGGCAGGCTGTGGAGTTGCGCGAGGAACTGGGGCTCCAGCAGGGTGTCCGCGAGTGCGCGGGCCTGTTCGATCTGCCCTTGCTGGAGCAGGCCCGTGAGGTCGCGCAGCGGATTGCGCGCCCGCCAGAGCTCCTCCAGTCCCGGCAGGCCTTGGTCGGGCAGCCGGATTTCGCTGAGCGCGTTGTCGACCAGGACCAGGGACTGCAGGCGCAGCCGATCGAGCCCCGGCGGCAGTTCCGAGAGCGCCAGGTTCGAGAGGTCCAGCTCGGTCGGGGCGCCGGCCGGTGCGGTGGAACAGGCCAGCACCCGCCTGGCCGCATCGGCCCGCCGTTCGCCCGGCGCGCCCCTGAGCTCCCATGCCCGCAGCATGCTGTCCAGGGATGGCGCGGGAAGCCGCGACAGCGTCGCGCGCGAGGCGTCCATGGGCGACCCTGCGCGATACGCCCGCGCGGCCGGCGCCTCGTCCGGGCTGTCCTCGGGCCTCGGGCGGCGCCGGGACGCGGCGCGCGGCAGGGCCTCCAGGGCCGGGCTCGCGGGGGGCGAGGCTTGCGCGTCCTCGCCCGCGGCGGGCGATGCATCGTGCGCTGCCGCTTCGGTGCGCGAACGCCGCGCCTCCGGGGAGGTGGCGGGTCGGATGGGAAACATGTCGCTGTACCTTTCTTCTCTTCCTGGCCGGCGCGCGCCGGCAACGACGGTGCCTCAGGCTATTCGTCCGCGCGAGCGCCGGGGCCCACGAGCGCGAAGCCGGGCGCTCGACTGCGAAGCCTGGTGCTGAGCAGATAATCCGGCGATGCGAATCCGCTTTACCAAGATGCAGGGGGCCGGCAATGACTTCGTCGTGCTGGACGAAACGCGCGGCACGCTCGGCCTGACCGAGGCGCAGTACCGCTTCCTGGCCGATCGCCATTTCGGCGTCGGCGCCGACCAGATCCTCACCGTGCGGCCCTCGCCGGCGGCGGGCATCGACTTCCAGTACGTGATCCACAACGCCGACGGCGGCGAGGTGGAGCAGTGCGGCAACGGGGCGCGCTGCTTCATGCGCTTCGTGCGCGAGCGCGGCCTGACGCCGAAGGACGCGGTGCGGGTACAGACGCTCTCGGGCGTGATCGAGCCGCGCATGGGCGCCGACGGCCGCGTCACGGTCGACATGGGCGCGCCGGTCTTCGAGCCCGCGCGCGTGCCCTTCGACACCGCCGGTCTCGATCCGCAGCCCGAAGGCGCATGGCACAAGTGGCATCTGGCCCTCGGCACGCATGCGGACAGCGCGATCGTCTCGGTGGCCGTGCTGTCCATGGGCAATCCCCACGCGGTGCAGATCGTCGACGACGTCGACACCGCGCCGGTCGAGACCCAGGGGCCCGCGATCGAGCTGCATCCGCGCTTTCCGCAGCGCGTCAACGCCGGGTTCATGCAGGTGGTCGACCGCTCGCACGTGCGCCTGCGCGTGTTCGAGCGCGGCGCCGGCGAGACGCTCGCCTGCGGCACGGGCGCCTGCGCGGCGGTGGTCGCGGGCATCCGGCTCGGGCTGCTGGATGCGCGGGTCGACGTCGAGACCCGCGGCGGGCTGCTGACCATCGAGTGGGCCGGCGACGGCGCCGCGGTGCTCATGACGGGGCCCGCCATCACCGTGTTCGAAGGCGATATCGAGGTGCCGGAACAGTCATGAACCTTTTCAACCAGAACGCAATGAACCCGATCACCGAAGACGATATCGCCAACTACCTGTCGAACACGCCCGACTTCTTCGAGCGGCACGCGCAGCTGCTGTCGCAGGTGCAGCTCACGAGCCCGCACGGCAACCGCGCCGTGAGCCTGCAGGAGCGCCAGGCCGAGATGCTGCGCGAGAAGATCAAGGCGCTGGAGCACCGGGTGATGGACATGGTCCGCCACGGGACGGAGAACGTGGTCACGGCCGACCGGCTGCAGCGCTGGACCAAGGGCCTGCTGACCACGCGCGACCCGCGTTCGCTGCCGGTGCAGATCGCTTCGCAGTTGCAGGCGCTGTTCATGGTGCCGCAGACGGCAATCAAGATCTGGGACTGCGACAGCGTCTACCTCGGCGAGCCCTACGCCCAGTGGGTGAGCGACGACGTGAAGGCGCTGGCCACCTCGCTGACGGCGCCTTATTGCGGCCTGAATGCGGGCTTCGAGGCGGCCAACTGGCTGGCCGAGCCGCAGGCCGCGGTGTCGATCTCGCTGATTCCGCTGCGCGGCGAGCCGGCGGCGCCGGCCTTCGGCCTGCTGGTGCTCGCATCGCCCGATGCGCACCGCTTCAACGCCGAGATGGGCACCGACTTCCTGGAGCGCATCGCCGAGCTGGCCTCGGGTGCGCTGTCGCGGCTGCGGCCTTGAGGCGTTCGCTGCGGCGCGGGCTTCTGGTGGGGCTGCTGGTCCTGTTCGCGGGCTATGTGGCCATCGCCGTCATGGTCTGGCTGCGGGCGCTCGATCTGCTGGATCATCCGCCGCGGCGCGCGGCCGATGCGGCGCTGGTGCTGGGCAATCGCGCCTACTGGAAGGGCGAGCCGAACCCCTGCCTGACGGGTCGCGTGGATGCCGGCATCGCGCTGGCGAAGGCGGGTCTCGTGCGGCAGCTCGCCTTCACCGGCGGCGTGGACAAGGAAGACGGCCGTGTCGAGGCCGAGGTGATGCGGCAGCACGCGCGCCTGGAGGGCTATGCGGGGCCCCTGCTTCTGGAACCGCGATCCTCGTCGACGCGCGAGAACCTGTCGATGTCGCGCGCCGTGCTTCAGGCGGCGGGGGTGAAGAGCGTGATCATCGTGTCGGAGCCCTATCATCTCTGGCGCGCCGAGCGCCTGGCGCGGGCCTCGGGCTTCGACCGGTGGTTCGACGTGCAGTACGCCGCCGCGCCGACCTCCTGCTGGCGGCGCTGGGGAATGTTCTTCAAGGGCGCCCTGCGCGAACCGCTGGCGATCATCGGCAATGCAATGTTCTGATCTCTCCCCCAGGCTTCGCGCACTTCGTGTCGCTACGCCTTCCCCCTCACCGGGGGCAACACCGGCGGCCCGGCGGAGCCGGTTCCTCGGTGTTTCTGGAAGGAGGGGGCCTTGAGTCTGGAATGGGTTGATCGGTATCTGGAGCATGTGCGGGTCGAGCGACGGCTGGCGGCGCGCACGGTCGAGCTCTATGCCATTCATCTGAAAACGCTGGTCGAGAAGGCGCAGGCCGGCGAGCTGGCGCTCGACAAGGTGCAGACGGCGCACGTGCGCCGCTGGATGGCGCAGATGCACGGCGCCGGGCGCGAGTCGCGCGGCATCGCGCTGGTGCTCTCGTGCTGGCGCAGCTTCTACCGCTGGCTGGGCAACGAAGGGCTGGTGGGCTCGAATCCGGTGCAGGACGTCCACGCGCCCAAGGCCAGCCGGCCCCTGCCCAAGGCCCTGGCGGTCGATGAGGCCGTGCAACTGGCGGAGCTTCACGACGCCGAGGCAGACCCGTGGGTGGAAGCACGGGATCGCGCCATCGTCGAGATGCTCTACGGCTGCGGCCTGCGCGTGAGCGAACTCACCGGACTGGATGCGCGCGCCAGCCACACGGCACGCGGCTGGGTCGACCTGGATGCCGCAGAGGCCAATGTGCTGGGCAAGGGCAGCAAACGCCGCATCGTGCCGGTGGGCACCAAGGCAATCGAAGCCCTGCGCGGCTGGCTCGCGGCGCGCGACGACGGCCCGGCACTGGCTGCGGCACGCCTGCGTGACCCGGCAAGCGCGGCAGCACTCTTCATCGGCCGCAACGGCCTGCGGCTGTCCGCCCACTCGGTCCGCAAGCAACTGCGCGAACGCAGCCTCAAGGCCGGGCTGGCGGCGCCGGTGCACCCGCACATGCTGCGCCACTCCTTCGCAAGCCATGTGCTGCAGTCCAGCAGCGACCTGCGCGCCGTGCAGGAACTGCTGGGCCACGCCAACATCTCGACCACGCAGATCTACACGCGGCTGGATTTCCAGCATCTCGCCAAGGCCTACGATGCGGCACACCCGCGCGCCCATGCGCGCGAGGAATCCGCACCCGCCCTCGGCACCACCCTCGGCAAGAACAAGCGCAAGAACAGCAAATGAAGCTTCTCCGTCTTCGGCCCGGCAAGGAGCGTTCGCTCCTGCGGCGCCATCCCTGGATCTTCGAATCGGCCATCGCCAAGGGCGGCGGCGACGCGGGCGAGACCGTGCGCATCGAATCGGACGAGGGCAAGTTCCTGGCATGGGCGGCGTTCAGCCCGCATTCCAAGATCCGTGCGCGCGCCTGGAGCTTCGACGAGGCGCAACGCATCGACGCAGCCTTCTTCGCGGCGCGCGTGGCGAGCGCCGTCCAGGCCCGGGCGCTGTTCGATCTCCAGAGCAACGGCGTGCGGCTGGTCCACGGCGAGACCGACGGGCTGCCGGGCCTCATCGTCGACCGCTACGGCGACACGCTGGTGGCACAGTTCCTGTCCGCCGGCGTCGAGCGCTGGAAGGACGTGCTGGCCGATGCGTTGCTGGCGGCGACGGGCCTGGCGAAGCTGTACGAGCGCTCCGACGCGAGCGGCCGCGAGCGCGAGGGGCTGAAGCCGGTGACGGGCTGGCTGCGCGGCAATGGGCCGACCGAAATCACCATTCGCGAGCACGATTGGCGCTTCACGCTCGACATCGCGACTGGCCACAAGACCGGCTTCTACCTCGACCAGCGCGACAGCCGCAAGCGCTTCGCCGAAATCGCGCAGCACCGCCGCTTTCGCCGCGTGCTGAACTGCTTCTGCTACACCGGCGGCTTCACGGTCGCCGCGCTCGCGGGACTGAAGGCCGCAGGCGCCGTCGAGGGCGCCGAACTGGTGTCGATCGATTCGTCGCTGCCGGCGCTGGAGCGCGCGCGGGCGAACGTGGCGCTCAACGGCTTCGAGGGCGCCCGCACGGAGTTCCTCGATGCCGACGTGAACGCCACGCTGCGCCGCTTCGTCGACGAAGGCCGCAGCTTCGACGCCATCGTGCTCGACCCGCCCAAGTTCGCGCCGACCGTGGCGCACGCCGATCGCGCCGCGCGCGCCTACAAGGACATCAACCGCCAGGCCTTCAAGCTGCTGGCGCCGGGCGGTGTGTTGCTGACCTTCTCGTGCTCGGGCGGCATCGGCGCCGACCTGTTCCACAAGATCGTGGCCTCGGCCGGCATCGACGCGGGGGTGGACGGCTTCATCAGCGAACGCCTGGGCGCGGCGCCGGACCATCCGATGACCATCGAATTCCCCGAGGGCGAATACCTCAAGGGCCTCGTGGTGGTGCGCAAATAGCCTTTGCCCTTGCCGCAGCGCGGCGGGGCCGCCGTGGCTAAACTTCCCGCCTTTCCCCGTTTTCGTTCTTCCCGGAGCATTCCATGGCCCTCATTCCCGCCACCATCCTCACCGGCTTCCTCGGCTCGGGCAAGACGACGCTGCTCAAGCGCATCCTGAGCGAGGCGCACGGCCAGAAGATCGCGGTGATCGAGAACGAGTTCGGCGAGGAGAACATCGACAGCGACATCCTCGTGACGGAGTCGAAGGAACAGATCGTCCAGATGAGCAACGGCTGCATCTGCTGCACGATCCGCGAGGACCTGCGCGAGGCCCTGCAACTGCTGGCGGCCAAGAGGCGCAAGGGCCTGCTGGACTTCGACCGCGTGGTGATCGAGACCACCGGCCTGGCCGATCCCGGCCCCGTGGCGCAGACCTTCTTCATGGACGACGAGATCGCCGAGAGCTACCTGCTCGACTCGATCCTGACGCTGGTGGACGCCAAGCACGCGCCTCAGCAGCTCAACGACCGCCAGGAGGCGCGCCGCCAGGTCGGCTTTGCCGACCAGATCTTCATCAGCAAGAGCGACCTGGTCGCCACCGAGGAGACCGACGCGCTGATCCATCGCCTGAAGCACATGAATCCGCGCGCGCCGCAGCAGAAGGTGCATTTCGGCGAGGTGCCGCTGAAGGACGTGTTCGACCTGCGCGGCTTCAACCTCAATGCCAAGCTGGACATCGATCCGGACTTCCTGAAGGAAGACGACCACGAACACCATGACCACGCGCACGGCGAGCATTGCGACCATCCCTCGCACGCGCAGGAAGGCCATGGGCACCACCATCACCACGATGACGACGTGAAGAGCTTTGTCTATCGCTCCGACCGTGCCTTCGACCCGGCGCGCCTCGAGGACTTCCTGGGCGCCATTGTCAATATCTATGGGCCGCGCATGCTTCGCTACAAGGGCGTGCTGCACATGCAGGGTACCGAGCGCAAGGTGATCTTCCAGGGCGTGCACCAGCTCATGGGCAGCGACCTCGGCCCCGCCTGGGGCAAGGACGAGCCCCGCAACAGCCGCATGGTCTTTATCGGCATCGACCTGCCGCGCGAGATCCTGGAGCAGGGCCTCGACCAGTGCCTGGTCTGAAATAAGGCGGTCGCCGTCCGGCCGCCCCGAGGCGAGCCGCGGCGCTCGGCCCTCGGCGTCTTGGGGCACGGGCCTTGTGGGCAAGGCAAATGAGAAGCCGCGGGCCGATGTGGTTTGTCTATACAATCGCGCGCCTGTTCCGGGGTCCCGTCCACCCTTAACTGGATGATGTGTGACTTTCGGCATAGGACTGCGCGCGTTCCTGGCTTGCTTTCGGGGGTATAACCCCGGGGTTCGCCACTGGCGAGCATCCTGACAACGTGGAGTCCGCGAGGCCGTTGGGCCAGTGGGTCCCATGGGAGGAGACTACCCATTGAAAGCGCGTTCCAGTTCGTCGAAGGAGCCAGTCACCGTGAAGAAACCCGTCGCCAAAGCCAAGCCAGGGCCGACGCCGCCCGTCAGGAAGACGGCGGTCGCCAGGCCGGCTGTGCCTGCGGCAAAGAAGGTTTCCGCCGCAAAGAAATCTGTCACTCCCGCCGTGTCGGCGAAGGCCGCTGCCACAAGCAGCAAGGCCAAGCCGGCAAATGCGGGAAGTCCGTCAACCAAAACGGCCAGCGTCCGCGCTGAGCCTACTGCCATTCCGACTCCCATGAAAAAAACGGTTGCCGCCACCTCCATTCCCGCCACCGATACCTCGACCGCAACGCCTGCGCCCGCACGCGGCGGACGCGTGTCGCGGCTGTCGCAGTTGACCGTGCCCTCCATGCCGCAATCCGTGGCTTCGACTGCCGCCAAGTCCAGCTTCGTCCAGATCACGTCGAATGTGCTGGTGCCGCCGCCGCCCCTCGCCGTCAAGAAGGACCCGAAGCTCGCCAACAACTGGAAGACGAAGACGCCCCAGGAGTTGACCGACGCCGAAGTCATCGCGATGCCGGACTCGGAGTACATGAACGAAAAGCAGATGGCGTTCTTCCGCCTGAAGCTGCAGGAGCTCAAACGCGGCATTCTCGAGAACGCCGGCGAAACCACCGAGCACCTGCGCGAAGACACGGTCGTCGTGCCCGACCCGGCCGATCGCGCCACCATCGAGGAGGAACACGCCCTCGAACTGCGCACCCGCGACCGCGAGCGCAAGCTGCTGAAGAAGATCGAGCAGTCGATCCAGCGCATCGACGCCGGCGACTACGGCTATTGCGACGAGACCGGCGAACCCATCGGCGTCGGCCGCTTGCTGGCACGGCCCACGGCGACGCTGTCGCTCGAAGCGCAGCAACGGCGCGAGCTGAAACAGAAGATGTTCGGGGACTGATCGCCACGGCAGCCGAACCGAGACGCTAAGCCATGGCAAAGGAAGAATCCGGTCGCTTGCTGTCCAAGGTGGCGAAGTTCGTTCGCAATCCGCTCAAGGATTGGTCCGAACTCGACACCGACGAATCATCGACGCTCGAGAACGGCTACAGCCGTGAAATGCTCAAGGAGATGATCGAGCGCCGGCAGCGCAACGATTTCGTGCGCCGTCGCGAGTTCGACATGCTGCGCAAGTTGCGCCAGCGTGAAGCCGCGGGAGGGCGCGATCCGAGCGCCACGCCGTCGTCGTTCAATGTCAGCAGCACCTCCGGCAAGACCGAGGGCCGTGCACTCACGCTCAAGAAGATCGACGAGATCGAAGAGCAGATGTCGCAGCAATGGTGGAAGAGCCGCGGGCCCCATGGCGCGGCCGCCAGCGTCGATGCGGTGCCGCCGGCCGGCGGCACGCCCATGGCAGAGCAGCACGCGCGCGCTTATGCCGACACGGTGCCGGGCGTGGCGCAGGTCGGGGTGCCGCGGCTGGCCCACGACGGTTGCATCGAAGAGGCCGCGATCCGTTTCGCGCATGGCGACGACGCCGGTGCCGAGGCCATCCTGCTGCAGACGCTCGCGCCGGACAGCCCGAGCGCGGGCAATGACGACACCTGGCGTACGCTGCTCGATCTGTACCGCGCGACGGGCGACAACGAGAAATTCGTGGCCGCCAGCGCCCGCTACGTCCAGCGCATGAGGGCTGCCGCACCCGAGTGGATTTCGCTGCGCGCCCTGGCGAACACCATGCACGCCTCGGCGGCCGCCGAGGCCAGGACGGCGCCGGTTCCGGCGGGCGACGCCGACTGGGCGACGCCGCCGCGCCTGACGCGTGAAGGTCTACTCGGCCTCACGCGGGCGCTCGGCGCCGCGGGCCCTGCGTGGAAGCTCGACTGGAGTCTGCTCGAGAGCATCGAGCCCGATGCCGCCGGACCGCTGCGCGCCTTGTTCACTCACTGGGCCGATTCGACCGTGCAGCTGCAATTCGCCTCGGGCGACAGGCTGCTGGCCGTGCTCGCGCAAGCCACGCCGGCCAACGAGCGCGCCACCGATGCCGTGTGGTGGCAACTGCACATGGCGGCCTTGCGCGTGATGCACCGGCCCGACGAGTTCGAGCTGCTGGCGCTCAACTACTGCATCACCTACGAAGTCTCGCCGCCGCCGTGGGAGGACCCCAAGGGCCACTACGCGGTGCTGGAGCCCTCGCATTACATGAAGCCGACGCCGAGCGGTTTTTCGATGGCCTGGGTCGACGACGACCTGAACAACGATGCGGCGGTGCCGGCCGTCAGCACGGCCCGCACCTCGCTGGTGGGCGAGCTGGTGGGTGAGTCGAACTCCACCTGGCAACGCCTGGACGACGAGTTGCTCGACGCCTCGGCGCCGATGGTTTCCTGCGCGGCGCTCGTGCGCCTCGATTTCGTGGCGGCGGGCACGCTGTTGAACTGGGTCACCGCGCATGCCGCGCGTGGCCGGAGTGTGCAGTTCGTGGACGCGCACCGCCTGATCGCGGCATTCTTCGGCGTGATCGGCATCGCGGACCACGCGACGGTCGCGACACGGGTGGAATAGAGCCGCCCGGCTTTTCACTTCGCTTCGCTGCGTGTAATTCGCCACCCCCCGAGGGGCTGAGGTCCGCGGCCGCCTGCCCCACCAGCAAGCTCCAGCAGGCCTTGCATTTTCGTGAGACATCCGCATATTTCGCCGATGGAACAATTTCACGGAACCACGATCATCAGCGTGCGTCGCAAGACCTCGGGTGTTGACCAGGTGGCGATCGGCGGGGACGGCCAGGTCACGCTCGGCAATATCGTCATCAAGGGCACCGCGCGCAAGGTGCGTCGTCTCTATCACGGCAAGGTCCTCGCGGGCTTCGCGGGTGCGACGGCCGATGCCTTCACCCTCTTCGAACGCTTCGAGGCCAAGCTCGAGAAGCACCAGGGCCACCTGGCGCGCGCCGCCATCGAACTCACCAAGGATTGGCGTACCGACCGCGTGCTGCGCCGGCTTGAGGCCATGCTGGCGGTGGCCGACGCGACCACCTCGCTGATCATCACCGGCAACGGCGACGTGCTGGAGCCCGAGAACGGCATCATCGCGATCGGCTCCGGCGGCGCCTATGCGCAGGCCGCCGCCAAGGCGCTGGTCGACCACACCGAACTGCCCGCCGACCAGATCGTGAAGAAAGCGCTGGAGATCGCCGGAGAACTCTGCATTTACACGAACATGCACCACACGGTGGAAAGCCTGTGAAGCACCCTCAGGCCCGTGCCCTTCGCGTGGCCGCCTGATCCCAAAGAAGCTCCACCATGTCAATGACCCCTCAGGAAATCGTCTCCGAACTCGACAACCACATCGTCGGTCAGCCGCAGGCCAAGCGCGCCGTGGCGATCGCGCTGCGCAACCGCTGGCGCCGCCAGCAGGTCGAGGAAAAGCTGCGCGCCGAGATCACGCCCAAGAACATCCTCATGATCGGCCCCACGGGCGTCGGCAAGACCGAGATCGCGCGCCGGCTGGCGCGCCTGGCCGACGCGCCCTTCATCAAGGTCGAGGCGACCAAGTTCACCGAGGTGGGCTATGTGGGCAAGGATGTCGATTCGATCATCCGTGACCTCGCCGAGATCGCCGTCAAGCAGACGCGCGAAAGCGAAAGCGCCAAGGTGCGCATGCGGGCGGAGGACGCGGCGGAAGAGCGCATCCTCGACGTGCTGCTGCCGCCGGCCCGCGGCTCCGACGGCGCCGCTCCCGCGGAGGGCGCCAATCCGACGCGCCAGGCCTTTCGAAAGAAGCTGCGCGAGCACGAACTCGACGACAAGGACATCGAGATCGACCTGGCCGAGGCCCGCGCCCCGCTGGAAATCATGGGCCCCGCCGGCATGGAGGAGATGACCGAGCAGTTGCGCGGCATGTTCGGCCAGCTCGGCCAGGCCAAGCGCAAGACGCGCAAGCTCAAGATCGTCGAGGCCATGCGCCTCCTGATCGACGAGGAAGCCGCCAAGCTGGTCAATGAGGACGAGATCCGCGCCCAGGCCATCCACAGCGCCGAGCAGAACGGCATCGTCTTCATCGACGAGATCGACAAGGTCGCCACGCGCAACGAGGCGCAGGGCCCCGATGTGTCGCGCCAGGGCGTGCAGCGCGACCTGCTGCCGCTGGTGGAGGGAACGGCGGTCAGCACCAAGTACGGCGTGGTGCGCACCGATCACATCCTCTTCATCGCGAGCGGTGCCTTCCACCTGAGCAAGCCGAGCGACCTGATCCCGGAGCTCCAGGGCCGTTTCCCGATCCGTGTCGAGCTGCAGTCGCTCTCGGTGGCGGATTTCGAGAGCATCCTGACCCAGACCCAGGCATCCCTGGTCAAGCAGTACCAGGCGCTGCTGGCGACCGAAGGCGTGACGCTGGAGTTCACGCCCGATGGCATCACCCGGCTGGCGAGCATCGCATTCGACGTCAACGAGCGCACCGAGAACATCGGCGCGCGCCGCCTGTCGACCGTCATGGAGCGGCTGCTGGATGAGGTAAGCTTCGATGCCGCCAAGCTCGATGGGCAGGCGGTCCGCATCGACGCGGCCTATGTCGATACTCGTCTCTCGGCACTAAGTCACGACGAAGATCTCTCCCGATTCATCCTCTGAACCGGTCCCCGCACTCCCCACGCTTCACGCAACACATTCACTGCGTGAGCTAAGTGCTTCATTTGCAACGAATTTCGGTGTTTCTGCAATTGCAGAAACACCGCTAAGTCGTTGATTCCATTACAAAAAATACCCGCCGCACCAGCTTGTGCCCCTGGGGTTTCCTGCTACAGTGGAAAAAAGTGCAGTTATGTGGGAAAAAGTGTCCAGGCGAACCCGTTTCGGGTCCGCGGCGCCTCCCACTACCGGGGTTACGTGGTCGTGTTTCAAGGCGCTTCATCGCTCAGTCTGGATGCCAAGGGGCGGCTCTCCGTGCCGACCCGGCATCGTGACGTCCTGAGCGCCACAGCGTCCGGCCAGCTCACAATCACCAAGCATCCGCACGGCTGCCTCATGGTGTTCCCGCGCCCCGAGTGGGAGCGGTTCCGCGAGCGCATCGCCGAGCTTCCGATGGCTGCACAATGGTGGAAGCGCATCTTCCTGGGCAACGCGATGGACGTCGAGATGGACGGCACCGGCCGCGTCCTGGTGTCGCCGGAGCTGCGCGAGACAGCCGGCATCGCGCGCGACGTGCTGCTGCTTGGCATGGGCAACCACTTCGAGCTCTGGGACAAGGCCACCTACGACGCGAAGGAAGCCGAAGCCACCCAGGGCGAGATGCCCGA
Organism: Variovorax sp. 01T432; assembly: GCF_056398605.1. NCBI lineage: Bacteria > Pseudomonadati > Pseudomonadota > Betaproteobacteria > Burkholderiales > Comamonadaceae > Variovorax > Variovorax sp. 01T432. The sequence goes on along the minus strand of NZ_JBFTPS010000012.1, from coordinate 124,067 downwards.
TGTGTTCCAGGACTTTTCGTTCTGAGGCCGACAGTGGAACAGCCATGGACCCACACCACCGTCTTGTTGAAGGAAGCGGTGGACGCCCTCTTCGCGGACGCTTCGCCCGCGACGGGCACGTATGTGGATGCGACTTTCGGGAGGGGCGGCCATGCCCGGGCCATCCTGGCGAGGCTGGGGCCCTCCGGCCGGCTGATCGCGTTCGACAAGGACGCGGAAGCGGTGGCCGAAGCAGCGCGCATCGAGGATGCGCGTTTTTCCATCCGGCACCAGGGATTCAAGGATCTGGGGGAACTGCCCGCGGGCAGTGTGGCCGGCCTGCTGATGGACCTCGGCATCAGCTCCCCGCAGATCGACAACCCCGCACGGGGTTTTTCTTTTCGTTTCGAGGGCCCGCTCGACATGCGCATGGACACCACGCGCGGCGAGAGCGTGGCCGAATGGCTGGCGACAGCCGAACCACAGCAGATTGCGGAGGTGATTCGTGACTATGGCGAGGAACGGTTTGCTGTTCAGATTGCAAAGGCGATTGCAGCTCGCCGACAAGAACGGGGCCCAATTTCAACCACCGCCGAGCTGGCCGAGCTCGTGGCTGGCACGGTCAAAACCCGCGAGCCGGGCCAGAACCCTGCAACGCGCACATTTCAGGCTCTTCGGATTTTCATCAATGCCGAGCTTGAAGAGCTGCAACAGGCGCTAGACGCGAGCCTGACCGTGCTGCAGCCCCAGGGCCGTCTCGCGGTGATCAGTTTCCATTCGCTGGAAGACCGCATCGTGAAGCAGTTCATCGCGAAGCATTCGCGCGAGGTCTACGACCGCCGGGCGCCTTTTGCCGCTCCGCGGGCGATGAAGCTGCGCGCCCTCGGGCGCGTGCGGCCCTCGAAGGCCGAGATCGACGGCAATCCGCGCGCGCGCAGCGCGATCCTGCGCATCGCCGAGCGCACGGGGGAGGGCCGATGAGCACCGCCCGCCCGCCCGGCATGGGGAGGCCTTGCTGATCATGGCCCGCCTCAACCTGCTCCTGCTGATCGCGGTGATGGCTTCTGCCATCTACCTGGTCCATACCCAGTACCTTTCGCGCCAGCTGTTCACCGAGTTCCATCGGGTCGAACAGGAGGCGAAGCGGCTGGAGCTGGACCGCGACCGGTTGCAGGTCGAGAAGCGGGCGCAGGCGACGCCGCTGCGGGTCGAGAAGCTGGCCAAGGAGCAGCTCAAGATGCGCACCACCACGCCGGCCATCACGCAGTACGTGCGGGCGGACGGCACCGTCATCCCGGCCGTGGCTGCGGCGCCCACGCCGGCGCCGGCGCCGACCCCGGCGCATCCGGCCGCGCGGCGGAAGGGGGCGCCATGACCCGGCGCGGCAACCGCAGCGTGCAGTACACGACCAGCCCCTTGCTCGCCAGCAAGACGCCGGTGTGGCGCAGCAAGTTCATCGTCGCCGGCATTGCCTGCGGCTTCCTGCTGCTGGCCAGCCGGGCGGCCTATGTGCAGGTGATCAACAACGATTTCTTCCAGCGCCAGGGCGAGGTGCGCTTCGCGCGCACGCTGGAACTGCCGGCCAATCGCGGCCGCATCCTCGACCGCAACGGGCTGCTGCTGGCCTCCAGCGTGGTCGCGCCCAGCATCTGGGCGATTCCCGAGGACATCGAGCGCGACGACCCCGAGGTGAAGGCCAAGCTCAGGCAGGCCGCCAAGCTGCTCGACATGTCGCAGAAGGACTTCGACAAGAAGCTGGAAGACGAGGACAAGACCTTCGTCTGGATCCGGCGCCAGGTCGACGAACCCATCGCCAAGCAGATCGCCGCGCTGAACATCAAGGGCCTCTACCAGCGCAAGGAATACAAGCGCCAGTATCCGGAGGGCGAAGCGGCCGCCCACGTGGTCGGCTTCACCGACGTCGAGGACAGGGGCCAGGAAGGCATCGAACTCGCGTTCAACAAGGAACTGGCGGGCAAGGCCGGCTCGCGCCGCGTGATCAAGGATCGACTGGGCCGCGTGGTCGAAGGCATCGGCGAGCAGGTGCCGCCGTCCGAAGGCCGCGACATCCAGTTGAGCGTCGACAGCAAGGTGCAGTTCTTCGCCTATCAGAAGCTGCGCGACGCCGTGACCGTCAACAAGGCCAAGGCCGGCAGCGTGGTCGTGCTCGACGCCATCACCGGTGAAGTGCTGGCGCTCGCCAACTACCCGAGCTACGTGCCGGACAAGCGCCAGAACCTGACCGGCGAGCAGCTGCGCAACCGTGCGCTCACCGACACCTTCGAGCCCGGCTCGACCATGAAGCCGATCACCGTCGGCATGGCGCTCGAGGCGGGCCGCGTGAAGCCGCAAACGCTCATCGAAACCGGCCCCGGCCGCTTCAGCATCGGTGGCTTCACCATCAGCGACACGCACAACTACGGCACGCTGACCGTCGAGGGCGTGATCCAGAAGTCCAGCAACGTCGGCGCGCTCAAGATCGCGCAGAAGATGAGCCCCCACGAGATGTGGGACACCTACACGGCGCTCGGCTACGGCCAGAAGCCGCAGATCCAGTTTCCCGGCGCCGTGACGGGCCGCCTGCGTCCCTGGAAGACATGGCGCCCGGTCGAGCAAGCCACCATGGCCTACGGTTACGGGCTGTCGGCGTCGCTCTTCCAGATGGCGCACTCCTACACCTCCTTCGCGCACGACGGACAGATCATTCCGGCGACCATCCTCAAGAGCCCCGAGCCGGCCGTCGGCGTGAAGGTTTTCTCGCCCGAGAACGCGCTTGCCGTGCGCAAGATGCTGCAGATGGCGGCCGGCCCGGGCGGCACCGGCCAGCGCGCCCAGACCATCGGCTACTCGGTGGGCGGCAAGTCCGGCACCGCGCACAAGCAGGTGGGCAAGGGCTACGCGAGCAACAAGTACCGCTCCTGGTTCACCGGCATGGCGCCGATCGAGAAGCCGCGCATCATCGTCGCGGTCATGATCGACGAGCCGAGCGCGGGACAGTATTTCGGCGGCGCGGTGGCCGCGCCCGTTTTCAGCGAAGTCGTGCAGCAGACGCTGCGGATGATGAACGTGGCGCCCGACCTGGCGGTCAAACCGCTGATCGTGACCGACAGCGCGGAGGAGAGCTTCTGATGATGATGCTCCACAGTCCCGTCGAAGCCGCACGCTGGCTGGAATCCCGCGTGCGCGGCGCGCTGCATGCCGACAGCAGGCCGATCGGCGCGGGCGACGGCTTCATCGCCTGGCCCGGTGCCGCCACCGACGGTCGCCGCCACGTGGCGGCCGCGCTGGCGCAGGGCGCCGCGGCCTGCCTGGTCGAGGCGCAGGGCGTGGAGGCCTTCGGATTCGAAGGCGACGCCATTGCCGGCTACGCGGGCCTGAAGGCCGCGACCGGTCCCATCGCCGCCGCCTTCTACGGCGATCCTTCGGCCCGGCTGGAGGTGCTCGCCGTCACGGGTACCAACGGCAAGACCTCCACCGCGTGGTGGCTGGGCCAGGCGCTTTCCGGCGCGGCCGGCGCCGGCCCTTCGCCCTGCGTCGTGGTGGGCACGCTCGGCATCGGCGTGCCGCCCGAGCTCAGCTACACGGGCCTGACGACGCCCGACCCCGTCATGCTCCAGCGCGAGCTGCGCGGATTCGTCGATCGCGGCTTCGGCGCATGCGCCATCGAGGCATCGTCCATCGGCATCGCCGAGCGCCGGCTCGACGGCACGAGGATCGCCGTGGCCGTCTTCACCAATTTCACGCAGGACCATCTGGACTATCACGGCAGCATGGATGCGTACTGGCAGGCCAAGGCGGAGCTGTTCCGCTGGCCGGGGCTGCGCGCGGCGGTGGTCAATATCGACGACGTGCACGGCGCGGCGCTGGTGGCGACGCTGATCGAGCAAGGCACCGGCACGCTCGACGTCTGGACAGTCTCCGCCAGCGGCGCGCCGGCCCGGCTGATGGCCGAGGACATCGGCTACGACACCGAAGGCCTGCAGTTCCGCGTCGCCGAACAGGGGGGGTCGGCAGAGCGCCTGGCGACGCGCCTGATCGGCCAGTACAACGTTGCCAATCTCCTGGGCGTGGTCGGGGCGCTGCGTGCCCTCGGCCTGTCGCTGGAACAGGCGGTGGCGGCATGCGGCCATCTCGACAGCGTGCCGGGACGCATGGAGCGCGTGAGCGTTCCGGGCCACCCGCTGGCGGTGGTCGATTACGCGCACACGCCCGATGCCCTCGACAAGGCGCTGGCCGGCCTGCGCCCGCTGGCGCGGGAGCGCGGCGGCAGGCTGTGGTGCATGTTCGGCTGCGGCGGCGACCGCGATACCGCCAAGCGCCCCATGATGGCCGCGGTGGCCGAGAAGCAGGCCGATCGCGTGGTCGTGACCAGCGACAACCCGCGCAGCGAAAAGCCCGCCGCGATCATCAGTCAGATCCTGCTGGGCCTCGCGCAGCCCGAGGCCGCGCAAGTCGAGCCCGACCGTGCCCGGGCGATCGCCGAGACGCTGGCCCAGGCCGCGCCCGAGGACGTGGTGCTGCTCGCCGGACGAGGCCACGAGCCCTGGCAGGAAATCGCGGGCGAACGCATTGCCTTTTCCGACCGGGCCCATGCGATCGAAGCATTGACGCGAAGGAGTGCCGCATGAGCGACAGGGTTGCTTCCCCATCCCCCTCGGTGACACCGATGATGACGCTCGGCCAGGCGCTGGGCTGGGTTGCGGGCGCGCGTCTGGTGGGTGACCCCTCGACGCCGCTGCTGCGCGTGCACACCGACACGCGCACGCTCGCGGCCGGCGACCTGTTCGTGGCCTTGAAGGGCGAGCGCTTCGATGCCAATGATTTCCTCGCCGATGCGAAGGCGCGTGGCGCGGTCGCGGCCATCGCCCATCGCGGACTCGAGGCGGCGGGACTCGCGGGCCTCGAGGTTCCCGATACGCTGGCCGCGCTCGGCGCCCTGGCCGCGGGCTGGCGCGCGCAGTTCGAGCTGCCGCTGATCGCGGTCACGGGAAGCAACGGCAAGACGACCGTCACGCAGATGATCGCCTCGATCCTGCGCGCCGCATGCGGCGAGGGAGCGCTGGCGACGGCCGGCAACTTCAACAACGAGATCGGCGTGCCCTTGACGCTGCTGCGCCTGCGCGCGCGGCACCAGCGCTCGGTGGTCGAGCTCGGCATGAACCACCCCGGCGAGATCGCGCGCCTGGCGCGCATCGCCAGGCCCACCATCGCGCTGGTCAACAACGCCCAGCGCGAGCACCAGGAATTCATGGCCACCGTCGAGGCGGTGGCGCGCGAGAACGGGGCGGTGTTCACGGAGCTGCCCGGTCGCGGCACGGCGGTGTTTCCCTATGGCGACGCGTTCACGCCGCTCTGGGACGAGATCGCGCACAAAGGCGCTTCGCGCCGGTGCCTGACTTTCGGCGAGCAGCCCGATGCGGACATTTCGCTGCTGGCCGCCGAGTGGCGCCACGGCGCCTGGCAGTTCAAGGCCCGCACGCCGCTGGGCGAGGTGTGCTGCGCGCTGCGCATCGCCGGGCGCCACAACGTGGTGAATGCGCTGGCGGCGATCGCCTGTTCGCTCGCCAGCGGCGTGTCGCTCGAGAAGATCGCCGAAGGGCTGGCCGCCTTCGAACCCGTCAAGGGCCGCTCCAGGGCCAGCGACCTGCGCCTGCCGGGCGGCCATGCGATCACGCTGGTCGACGACACCTACAACGCCAATCCCGACTCGGTGCGCGCGGCGATCGACGTGCTCGCCAGCCTGCCGGGGCCGCGCGTGCTGGTGCTCGGCGACATGGGAGAAGTCGGCGACCAGGGGCCCAGGTTCCACGCCGAAGTCGGCGCATGGGCGCGCGCGCGCGGCATCGAGACCGTGCTCGGGCTTGGGCGGGAGACGGCGCACAGCATCGCGGCCTTCGACGACACCGGTGCCGCCGATGGCCGGCACTTCGACGATATCGAGTCGCTCAATGCGGCCGTCCTGGCACAGCTGCCTCACGCCGCCAGCGTGCTGGTCAAGGGCTCGCGCTTCATGCAGATGGAGCGCGTGGTCCAGGCCATCGCGAAAGCCGCGGACGCCACCGGGGCGGCGCCATCACAAGAACAAGACAAGGAGGCCGGTCATGCATGAGCCGCGCGTATTCCCATGCTCATGAGCCTCGCCACGTGGCTGCAAACGTTGTCGCCGGACTTCGGATTCCTGCGCGTGTTCCAGTACCTGACCTTCCGCGCGCTGATGGCCGCCATGACCGCGCTGATCCTCGGCCTGGCGGCCGGGCCGTACGTCATTCGCCGCCTCGCGGCGCTGAAGATCGGCCAGCCGGTGCGCGGCTACGGCATGGACACCCATCTGAGCAAGAGCGGCACGCCCACCATGGGCGGCGTACTGGTGCTGTTCTCGATCGCGCTGGCGACGCTGCTGTGGTTCGACCTGTCGAACCGCTTCGTGTGGATCGTGCTGTGGGTCACGCTGGGCTTCGGCGCCATCGGCTGGGTCGACGACTGGCGCAAGGTGGTGCGCAAGGATCCCGAGGGCATGCGCTCGCGCGAAAAGTACTTCTGGCAGTCGGTGGTCGGCCTGATCGCCGGCTTCTATCTGCTGTTCAGCATTTCGGAGAGCTCGAACTGGCGCGTGCTGGAGCTGTTCACGGCCTGGGTGCGCTCGGGCTTCGACCTGAACTTTCCGCCCAAGATCAACCTGCTGGTGCCCTTCTTCAAGGAAGTGAGCTATCCGCTCGGCGGCATCGGCTTCGTCATCCTGACCTACCTGGTGATCGTGGGCGCGAGCAACGCGGTGAACCTGACGGACGGGCTCGACGGCCTGGCCATCATGCCGGTCGTGATGGTCGGCTCGGCGCTTGGCGTGTTCGCCTATGTCACGGGCAGCGCGGTGTTCTCGCGCTACCTGCTCTTTCCGCACATCCCCGGTTCGGGCGAGCTGCTGGTGTTCTGCTCGGCGATGGCCGGTGCCGGCCTTGCCTTCCTGTGGTTCAACACCCACCCGGCGCAGGTCTTCATGGGCGACGTGGGCGCGCTGGCGCTCGGCGGCGCATTGGGCACCATCGCGGTGATCGTGCGGCAGGAGATCGTGTTCTTCGTGATGGGCGGCATCTTCGTGGTCGAGGCGATCTCGGTGATGGCGCAGGTCATGTACTTCAAATACACCAAGAAGCGCTACGGCGAGGGCCGGCGCGTGCTCAAGATGGCACCGCTGCACCATCACTTCGAGAAGAGCGGCTGGCGCGAGACGCAGGTCGTGGTGCGCTTCTGGATCATCACGATGCTGCTGTGCCTCGTGGGTCTTTCGTCCCTGAAGCTGCGGTGAAGCGGTAAACCACATGCGGCATCTCAAAGACCTCCACGTGCTGATCCTGGGCCTGGGCGCGTCCGGCCTGGCGATGGCGCGCTGGTGCGCGCGCCACGGCGCGAAGCTCACGGTCGCGGATTCGCGCGAGGCCCCGCCCCAGCTTGCCGCGCTGCGCGAGGAATTGCCCGACACGGTTTTCGTCGGCGGCCCGTTCTCGGCGGCGCTGGTGGAAGGCACGTCCGTGCGCGCCGTGTACCGTTCGCCGGGCCTGGCGCCATCCTCGATCGCCGTGGTCGTGGATGCGGCGCGGGCCATCGGGCTGCCGGTGGGTGGCGAACTGGACCTGTTCGCCCGCGCGCTGGCGGACCTGCGCATCGCGGAGGTGGCGGAGGTGGCGGAGGAGGTCGAAGGGACAGCGCCATCCGCCGCCCAGGCGACGCTCGACCTGGCCGAGACTTCCGTGGAGCCCGAGCTGGCCGAAGAAGCTGAAACGCCGGACGCTTCCGACGAGCCTGTCGCGCTCGACATGCATGAGGCGCGTGAAGCCGAGCCCGCCTCAGAGCCCGAGGCCGGGCAGGGCCAGCCGGTGCCGCAGCAGGCCGAGGCCTCCGAACCCGTCCTCGCCCCGCTCGAGGAAGACGACGATTCCGACGCCGCGCCCGTGGTCCTCATCGCGCCGCCGCCGGCCCCCAAGGGCTACATGCCCGCGGTGCTGGCCATCACCGGCACCAATGGCAAGACCACGGTGACCGCGCTCACCGGACAACTGGTGGAGCGCGCCGGCAAGACCGTCGCGGTCGCGGGCAACATCGGCCCGACCCTGCTCGACACGCTCTCGGCGCACATGGACGCCGGCACGCTGCCCGAGGTGTGGGTGCTCGAGCTGTCGAGCTTCCAGCTCGACGGGGTGCAGGGCTTCGAGCCCACGGCCGCCACGGTGCTGAACCTGACGCAGGACCATCTCGACTGGCACGGCGACATGGCCGCGTACGCGGCGGCGAAGGCGCGCATCTTCGGCACCCAGGGCATCGTGCTGCTCAACCGCGAAGACCCGGCCGTGATGGCGATGCGGCCCGCGCCGGCCAAGATGGGCAAGTTCGGCCGAGGCCCCGCGCCGCGAACCGTCGTCACCTTCGGTACCGGCATGCCGCTGCGCCCGGGCGACTACGGGCTGGAGCAGATCAACGGCATGGCCTGGCTGGTGCGCGCGATGGAAGCCGACGAAACCCAGAAGCGCAAGCGCGGCTCGGTCGAGGAAGAGGAGATCTTCATCCAGCGCCTGATGCCCGCCAATGCGTTGCGCATTCGCGGACGGCACAACGCGCTCAACGCGCTGGCCGCGCTCGCGCTTGCCACGGCCGCCGGCTGCCAGCTGGCGCCCATGCTCTACGGCCTGCGCGAATACCGCGGCGAGCCGCACCGCGTGGAGCCCGTGGCGATCATCGACGAGGTCGAATACTTCGACGACAGCAAGGGAACCAACGTCGGCGCGACGGTCGCGGCCTTGATCGGTCTGGGCGAGGAGCGCCGCGTGGTCGTGATCCTCGGCGGCGAGGGCAAGGGCCAGGACTTCGCGCCGCTGGCCGACCCTGTGCGCAAGTACGCGCGCGCCGTCGTGCTCATCGGCCGCGACGCGCCGCTGATCGAAGCGGCGCTCGCGCCCACCGGCATCTCGATGCTGAACGCGGCCTCGCTGCCCGAGGCCGTCACGATGGCCGCCGGACGCGCGCATCCCGGCGATGCCGTGCTGCTGTCGCCGGCCTGCGCGAGCTTCGACATGTTCAAGGATTACGCGCACCGCGCGGCCGTCTTCTGCGAGGCCGTACAGGCCTTCGCGGAAGCGCCGCGCGACGGCAGCGGAGAGAGGCCGCTATGAGCGCCGTGCAGCCACCCGAGCGCGCGGGCTTCTTCGCCGGCTTGTTCGGCCGCGCCAAGAGCGGCATCGATGCCTTGCCCATGCATCTCCCGGTGCGCCTGGGCAATGCGGGCATGACGCAGACCAAGGCCGCGCCGATGCATGTGCTCGGCTTCGACCAGGCGCTGGTCTGGGTCACGGTCGCCCTGCTGGCCTGGGGCCTCGTGATGGTCTATTCGGCATCGATCGCCTTGCCGGACAACCCGCGCTTCGCGCGCGCCGGCTACGGGCCGGCCTTCTTCCTGACGCGGCACGCGGCCTCGCTGGTGATCGCCTTCGTCGCCGCGCTGCTGACCTTCCAGGTGCCGATGAGCACCTGGGAGCGCACCGCGCCATGGCTGTTCGTGGCCTCGCTGCTGCTGCTGGTCGCGGTGCTGATTCCGCACATCGGGATCAACGTCAACGGCGCGCGCCGCTGGCTGCCGCTCGGCTTCATGCGCTTCCAGCCTTCGGAGCTGGCCAAGATGGCGATGGTCCTCTACGCCGCCAGCTACATGGTGCGCAAGATGGAGATCAAGGAGCGCTTCTTCCGCGCCGTGCTGCCCATGGGCGTGGCGGTGGTCGTGGTCGGCATGCTGGTGATGGCCGAGCCCGACATGGGCGCCTTCATGGTGATCGCCGTCATCGCGATGGGCATCCTGTTCCTGGGCGGCGTGAACGCGCGCATGTTCTTCGTGATCGCGACGCTGGTGGTCGTGGCCTTCGGCACCATCGTGGCGACCAGCTCATGGCGGCGCGAGCGGATCTTCGCCTACCTCGACCCGTGGAGCGAGGAGCATGCGCTGGGCAAGGGCTACCAGCTCTCGCATTCCCTGATCGCGATCGGCCGCGGCGAGATCTTCGGCGTCGGCCTGGGCGGCAGCGTGGAGAAGCTGCACTGGCTGCCGGAGGCGCACACCGACTTCCTGCTGGCCGTGATCGGCGAGGAGTTCGGCCTGGTCGGCGTGCTGCTCGTGATCGGCCTGTTCCTCTGGCTGACGCGGCGGATCATGCACATCGGCCGCCAGGCGATCGCGCTCGACCGCGTGTTCTCCGGGCTGGTGGCGCAGGGCGTGGGCATCTGGATGGGCTTCCAGGCCTTCATCAACATGGGCGTGAACCTGGGCGCGCTGCCGACCAAGGGCCTGACCTTGCCGCTGATGAGCTTCGGCGGCTCGGCCATCCTGATGAACGTCGTGTCGCTGGCCATCGTGCTGCGCATCGACCACGAGAACCGCATCCTGATGCGCGGAGGCCGGGTATGAGCCGCACCGCACTGGTCATGGCCGGCGGCACGGGCGGGCATATCTTCCCGGGTCTGGCGGTGGCCGAGGCCCTGCGCGACCGCGGCTGGCGCGTGCACTGGCTGGGCGCGCCCGGCGGCATGGAGCAGCAGCTGGTGCCGCCGCGCGGATTCGCCTTCGAGCCCGTGCAGTTCGGCGGCGTGCGCGGCAAGGGGCCGCTCACGCTGGCGCTGCTGCCGATGCGCCTGTTGCGCGCCTTCGCGCAGAGCATCTCGGTCATTCGCCGCGTCAAGCCCGACGTGGTGGTGGGCCTGGGCGGCTACATCACCTTTCCGGGCGGCATGATGAGCGTGCTGCTGAACAAGCCCCTGGTGCTGCACGAGCAGAACTCGGTCGCGGGTCTGGCCAACAAGGTGCTCGCGAGCGTGGCCGACCGCGTCTTCACCGCCTTCCCCCATGTGATCAGGAAGGCGCAGTGGGTCGGCAATCCCTTGCGCGCTGCCTTCCTGGCGCAGCCCGATCCCGTGGCGCGCTTCGCCGGCCGCAGCGGCCCTCTGAAGCTGCTGGTGGTCGGCGGCAGCCTGGGCGCGAGGGCGCTCAATGCCGTGGTGCCGAAGGCGCTGGCCCGCATCGCGCCCGAGCATCGCCCGACGGTCACGCACCAGAGCGGCGCCCGGCAGATCGACGAACTGCGCGCCAACTATGCGGCCGCGGGCGTCGAGGGCGAGCTCACACCCTTCATCGAGGACACCGCGCGCGCCTATGCCGATGCCGACCTGATCGTCGCGCGGGCCGGCGCGAGCACCGTCACCGAAATCGCGGCCGTCGGCGCAGCAGCGCTGTTCGTGCCTTTCCCCTCCGCCGTGGACGACCACCAGACCACCAACGCCCGCTTCCTTGTCGACGCGGGTGGCGGCTGGCTCGTTCAACAGAACGAACTCACACCCGAATTGCTGGCCGACTTGCTACAGAAAACCCAACGCCCCGCGCTCCTGGAACGCGCCGTGAAAGCCAAGACGATGCAGAAATGCGAAGCGGTCGACATGGTCGTCCGCGCCTGCGAGGAGCTTGTCAAGTGAAGTCCACCCCTGTTGCTTGCTCACTTCGTGCAGCCGGCTCCCCGCTCGAGGGGAAGCGCGCATGAAGCACGCCATTCATCACATCCACTTCGTCGGCATCGGCGGCTCCGGCATGAGCGGCATTGCCGAAGTGCTGTTCAACCTCGGCTACCGGATCTCCGGCTCCGACCTGGCCGACAGCGCGACGCTCAAGCGGCTCGCCGGCCTGGGCATCGCCACCTTCGTGGGCCACGATGCGGCGAACATCGCGGGCGCCGACGCCGTCGTCACCTCGACGGCCGTGCACGCCGACAACCCCGAAGTCGTCGCCGCGCGCGAGAAGCGCATTCCCGTGGTGCCGCGCGCGCTGATGCTGGCCGAGCTGATGCGCCTCAAGCAAGGCATCGCGATTGCCGGCACGCACGGCAAGACGACCACCACCAGCCTGGTGGCGAGCGTGCTGGCCGCGGCGGGGCTCGACCCGACCTTCGTCATCGGCGGCCGGCTCAACAGCGCGGGCGCCAATGCCCAGCTCGGCAGCGGCGACTACATCGTGGTCGAGGCCGACGAATCGGACGCCTCGTTCCTGAACCTGCTGCCGGTCATGGCGGTGGTCACGAACATCGACGCCGACCACATGGAGACCTACGGGCACGACTTCGCGAAGCTCAAGAAGGCCTTCGTCGACTTCCTGCACCGCATGCCCTTCTACGGCGTCGCCATCCTGTGCACCGACGATCCGGCGGTGCGCGAGATCGTGACCGAAGTGTCCTGCCCGGTGACCAGCTACGGCTTCGGCGAGGATGCCCAGGTGCGTGCGGTCAACGTGCGCGCGGTCGGCGCGCAGATGCACTTCACGGCTCAACGGCGCAACGGCGTCACGCTGCCGGACCTCGACATCGTGCTGAACCTGCCCGGCGAGCACAACGTGCTCAACGCCTTGTCGGTGATCGCCGTGGCGGTGGAACTGAACGTGCCGGACGAAGCGGTGCAACGCGGCCTCGCCGATTTCAAGGGCGTGGGGCGGCGCTTCCAGGGCTACGGCGAAGTGCAGCTGCCGAGTGCGCGCGGCTCCGGCAGCTTCACGCTGATCGACGACTACGGCCATCACCCCGTCGAGATGGCGGCCACCATCGCGGCCGCGCGCGGCGCCTTCCCGGGCCGGCGCCTGGTGCTGGCCTTCCAGCCGCACCGCTTCACGCGCACGCGGGACTGCTTCGAGGATTTCGTCAAGGTCATCGGCGGCGCCGATGCCGTGCTGCTCGGCGAGGTCTATGCCGCCGGCGAGGCACCGATCGTCGCGGCGGACGGCCGCACGCTGGCCCGTGCCCTGCGCGTGGCGGGCAAGGTCGAGCCGGTGTTCGTCGACGAGATCACGGCCATGCCGCAGGCGATTCTCGACAACGCGCGCGAAGGCGACGTGGTGATCTGCATGGGGGCGGGCTCGATCGGCGCCGTGCCGGCCAGGGTCGTCGAACTCGGTGGCCCGGCGGCCGCGAAGCCCGAGCGCTTCACGCGCGAAGGGAGGGCGTTGTGAGCCCCATCGACATCCAGGGCCTGGGCAAGGTGGCCGTGCTGATGGGCGGCAGCTCCGCCGAGCGCGAGATCTCCCTCATGTCCGGCACCGGCGTGCTCCAGGCGCTGCGCTCGCGCGGCGTCGACGCGCACGCCTTCGACCCGGCCGAGCGCGAACTCTTCGAGCTCAAGCGCGACGGCTTCGCCCGCTGCTTCGTGGCGCTGCATGGCCGCCACGGCGAGGACGGCACGGTCCAGGGCGCGCTCGAACTGCTCGGCATTCCCTACACCGGCTCCGGCGTGATGTCGTCCAGCGTCGCGATGGACAAGGTCATGACCAAGCGCATCTGGCATGCCGACGGCCTGCCGACGCCGCGCTACGTGCGCCTGGCCTTCGACCAGCAGAGCCGCGAGCAGATCATGGCCGTGCCCGACGTGCTCGGCCTGCCGCTGATCGTGAAGCCGCCGCGCGAGGGCTCCTCCATCGGCGTGAGCAAGGTGATGGGCTATTCGCAGATGCAGGACGCCGTCTCGCTCGCCGTGCGCTATGACCCCGACGTGCTCTGCGAGGAGTTCATCGAAGGCGAGGAAGTCACCTGCGCGCTGCTGGGCAGCGGCCTGGGCGCCGAGGCGCTGCCCGTGGTGCGCATCGCGGCGCCCGAAGGTGCCTACGACTACCAGAACAAGTACTTCACCGACGAGGTGAAGTACCACTGCCCGAGCGGCCTGCCGGACGCCGAGGAGAAGGAGATCCGCCGCATCGCGCTGGCCGGCTACCACCAGCTCGGCTGCCGCGGCTGGGGCCGCGCCGACCTGATGATCCGCGCCAGCGACCGCAAGCCCTTCCTGCTGGAGATGAACACCTCGCCGGGCATGACCACTCATTCGCTGGTGCCGATGTCGGCGCGCGCGGCGGGCATCGACTACGAGACGCTGTGCCTGCGGGTGCTGGCTTCGGCCACCCTGGATTCGAAGGCGCTGACGCCATGACCGACAGCATCCCCGTGCCCTTCGACGTCAAGCTCATGAACGCGACCGCGACCCTGGTGTACGTGGTGTTCGCGCTCGTGCTGATGGGCGCGGGTGCATGGTGGGTGCTGCGCCAGCCTTTCTTCCCGCTCGCCGGCATCAAGGTCGACGGCGAGGTCACGCACAACAACGCGGTCACCTTGCGCGCCAACGTGGCGCCGCAGCTGCGCGGCAACTTCTTCACCATCGACCTGGCGCGCGCGCGCACCGCCTTCGAGTCCGTGCCGTGGGTGCGCAAGGCGGTGGTGCGGCGCGAGTTCCCGAACCTGCTGCGCGCCACGCTGACCGAGCAGGTGCCGGTGGCGCACTGGGGCGGCGAGTCCGACTCGACCTTGATCAACGGCTTCGGCGAAGTGTTCGACGCCAACGTGGCCGAGGCCGCCGACGGGCTGCCGCGGCTCGACGGTCCCGCCGACCAGGCCGGCCAGGTGCTGGGCATGTACCGCGTGCTCTCCCCCCTGTTCGAGCCCTACGACCTGGCCATCGACCAGCTCACGCTGTCGAGCCGTGGAAGCTGGCGCGCCACGCTGGAGAGCGGTGCCGTGATCGAACTGGGCCGGGGCACGAGCGAAGAGGTGGTGGCGCGAACGCAGCTCTTCCTGAAGACGATCACCCCGGTGGCGAGCCAGTACGGCCGCACCATCGCGGCGGTCGAGGGCGCCGACCTGCGGCACAACGAGGGCTACGCATTGCGTCTGCGCGGCGTCACCACGGTCGTCACCGACCCCAAGAAGAAATAGCGAACTGAGGAACTTCATGTCCAAAGAGTACAAAGATCTCGTCGTCGGCCTCGACATCGGCACCGCCAAGGTGATGGTGGTGGTGGCCGAGGTGCTGCCCAACGGCGAGCTCAAGCTGGCCGGGCTCGGCATCGCGCCCAGCAACGGCCTCAAGCGCGGCGTGGTGGTGAACATCGACGCCACCGTCCAGAGCATCCAGCAGGCGCTCAAGGAAGCCGAGCTGATGGCGGACTGCAAGATCAGCCGCGTCTACACCGGCATCACCGGCAGCCACATCCGCGGCATCAATTCGAGCGGCATGGTGGCGGTCAAGGACAAGGAAGTCACGCAGGCCGACGTGGCCCGCGTGGTGGAGACGGCGCGCGCCATCAACATCTCCAGCGACCAGCGGCTGCTGCTGGTCGAGCCGCAGGAGTTCGTGATCGACGGCCAGGACGTGAAGGAGCCGATCGGCATGAGCGGCATGCGCCTGGAGGCCAAGGTGCACATCGTCACCGGGGCGCAGAGCGCGGCCGAGAACATCATCAAGTGCGTGCGCCGCTGCGGCCTGGAGGTCGACCAGCTGATGCTGAACCCGCTGGCCTCCAGCCAGGCGGTGCTGACCGAGGACGAGCGCGAACTGGGCGTGGTGCTGGTCGACATCGGCGCCGGCACCACCGACGTGGCGATCTTCACCAACGGCGCGATCCGCCACACGGCGGTGATCCCGATCGCCGGCGACCTGATCACCAGCGACATCGCGATGGCGCTGCGCACGCCGACCAAGGACGCGGAGGACATCAAGGTCGAGAACGGCTACGCCAAGCAGCTGCTGGCCGACCCGGACACGCAGGTCGAGGTGCCGGGCCTGGGCGACCGCGGACCGCGCATGCTGAGCAAGCAGGCGCTGGCGGGCGTGATCGAGCCGCGCGTCGAGGAGATCTTCTCGCTGGTGCAGCAGGTGGTGCGCGAGTCGGGCTACGAGGAAGTGCTGTCTTCCGGCGTGGTGCTCACCGGTGGAAGCGCTGTGATGCCCGGCATGATCGAACTCGGCGAGGACATCTTCCTCAAGCCCGTTCGGCGCGGTATTCCGAAGTATTCGAGCGCGTTGTCCGACATGGTGGCCCAGCCTCGCGCCGCTACCGTCATGGGGCTGCTCGAGGAGGCGCGCTATGCAAGGCTGCGCGGCTTCAAGGTGGCGCAGAAGAACGGCTCCGTGAAGACCGCCTTCGGACGCTTCAAGGACTTCATCGTGGGGAACTTCTGATGAGCCCATTGCACGTATCGGCCGACGCCGGGCCGCCCCAAGGCATCTTTCAGCGTCATTTCAACGAGCGATGGCGAAGAACCGGACCACCGCCCTGAGCGTCACCCGGTGAGCTCGACAAGAACATTCATTCATACACATACGGCAACTGCACATTCAAGGAGTCAGAACATGGCCATCGAAATGATCGAGATCGAAGAATTCAACCAAGGCACGCAGATCAAGGTGATCGGCGTGGGCGGCGGCGGGGGCAATGCGGTCGCTCACATGATGGAGCGCGGCGTGCAAGGCGTGCAATTCGTCTGCGCCAACACCGACGCCCAGGCGCTGTCGCGCAGCAATGCGCACAAGACCATCCAGCTCGGCACCAACGGCCTGGGCGCGGGCAGCAAGCCAGAGAAGGGCCGCGACGCCGCCGAAGCCGCGATCGACGACATCCGCGAAGCGATCTCCGGCGCGCACATGCTCTTCATCACGGCCGGCATGGGCGGCGGCACGGGCACGGGCGCCGCGCCGGTGATCGCGCGCGTGGCCAAGGAAATGGGCATCCTCACCGTGGGCGTGGTGACCAAGCCCTTCGACTGGGAAGGCGGCCGCCGCATGACGAACGCCGACGCCGGCCTGGCCGAGCTCGAAGCCAACGTCGACTCGCTGATCGTCGTGCTCAACGAGAAGCTGCTCGACGTGCTGGGCGAGGACGTGACGCAGGACGAAGCCTTCGCGCATGCCAACGACGTGCTCAAGAACGCCGTGGGCGGCATCTCGGAGATCATCAACGAGTACGGCGGCGTGAACGTCGACTTCGAGGACGTGCGCACCGTGATGGGCGAACCCGGCAAGGCCATGATGGGCACGGCCGCCGCTGCCGGCCCGGACCGCGCGCGCATCGCCGCCGAGCAGGCCGTGGCCTGCCCGCTGCTGGAGGGCATCGACCTGTCGGGCGCCAAGGGCGTGCTGGTGCTGGTGACGGCATCGAAGGCTTCGCTCAAGCTGAACGAGTCGAAGCTCGCGATGAACACCATCCGCGCCTACGCGTCGCCCGACGCGCATGTGATCTACGGCGCGGCCTACGACGACAACCTCGGCGACGAGATGCGCGTGACCGTGGTCGCCACCGGCCTGTCGCGCCAGGATGCACRCCGCCAGGCACCGACGCTGGAAGTGATCCGTACCGGCACCGACAACATCCCGTTCAACGTGCCGACGCTCGGCGCCGGCGCCGGCCAGCAAGGGCATGGCAGCAGCCGGCCCAACTACGACGGCATGGCGGTTCCCAGCGTGTGGCGCACCAACCGCACGATGGCGGCGGCCAAGGTCGATGCCTTGTCCTCGGGCGGAATGGACGACTTCGAGATCCCCGCCTTCCTGCGCCGCCAGGCGGATTGAGCGTTCGAGATGGAAGCTATTGCGGACATAGCGAGGCGCGCGGCACGCCGGTCGCCTCGCGCTTCTAGAATCGCCGCTGTGCTTCCCCAACGTACCCTCAAGTCCATCACCCGCGCCGTTGGCGTGGGTCTGCACAGCGGGCAGCGCGTGGAACTCGCGCTGCGGCCGGCGCCCGTGGACGCCGGCATCGTGTTCCGCCGCGTCGACCTGCCGGAGCCGGTGGAGATCGCGATGACGGCCGAGGCGGTCACGGACACGCGGCTCGCGTCGACCGTGTCCTCGGGCGGTGCCAAGGTCCAGACGGTCGAGCACCTGATGTCGGCCTGCGCAGGCCTGGGCATCGACAACCTGCTGATCGATATCACGGCCGACGAGGTGCCGATCCTCGACGGGTCGGCTTCGTCCTTCGTGTTCTTGCTGCAAAGCGCGGGCATCGCGCTGCAGAAGGCGCCGCGTCGCTTCATCCGAGTCACCCGGCCGGTGGAGGTGCGCGAGGGCCAAGGGGCGGATGCCAAATGGGCGCGGCTCGACCCCTACCACGGCTTCAAGCTCAGCTTCGAGATCGACTTCGACCACCGCGTGGTCAATTCGACCGGCCAGCGCGTGGAGTTCGACCTGGGCAGCGGCTCCTACAGCCGCGACATCGCGCGCGCGCGCACCTTCGGCTTCACGAAGGAGGTCGAGTACATGCGCTCCAAGGGGCTGGCCCTGGGCGGCGGACTCGACAATGCGATCGTGATGGACGATACCAAGGTGCTCAATGCGGACGGGCTGCGCTACGACGACGAGTTCGTCAAGCACAAGATCCTCGACGCCATGGGCGATCTCTACGTCATCGGTCGGCCGCTGCTGGCCGCCTACAGCGCCTTTCGCTCCGGCCATGCGCTCAACAACAAGCTGCTGCGCGAACTGCTCGCGCATGAGGATGCCTACGAGATGGTGATCTTCGACGACGAGAAGAGCGCGCCCGCGGGCTTCGCCGAAGTCGCGAGCGCCTGGTAGGGCAGCGCGCAGATGCTGCTGTTCCGCTGGGCCGTCCTGCTCCTCCTGCTGGTGGCCGGCGCTTCCTTCGTCTTCTATGTCGGCACGGGGCAGCGCAAGTACCGGCGCTTCGGCTGGGTCGTGCTCAAGTGGACGCTGATCGCGGCGCTGGGCTTCTTTGCGGTGCTGATCGCCGAACGCGTCGCCTGAGCCGGCGCCTCAGCGCGTCCAGCGCCAGTTGGCGATCTCGGGCATATCGTCCCCATGGCGGGTGACGTAGGCGCGATGTTCGAGCAGTTTGTCGCGCAGATGCTGCTGCACATGCGCGGCGCTGTCGCGCACCCGCGGCACGCGGTCGATCGCATCGGCCGCCAGGTGAAAGCGGTCCAGGCGGTTCAGCACCGTCATGTCGAACGGCGTCGTCGTGCTGCCCTCTTCCAGATAGCCGTGCACATGGAAGTTGCCATGGTTGTGCCGCTTGTAGGTGAGGCGGTGGACCAGCGCCGGATAGCCGTGGAACGCGAAGACGACCGGGACATCGCTGGTGAAGATCGAGTCGAAGACCGCGTCCGTCAGGCCATGGGGATGCGTCGAGGGCGACTCCAGCGCCATCAGGTCGACCACGTTCACCATCCGGACCTTCAGCTCGGGCATCAGGGTGCGCAGCAGGTCGATCGCCGCCAGGGTTTCCAGTGTCGGCACGTCGCCGGCGCAGGCCATCACCACGTCGGGCACCACGCCGCTGTCGTTGCTCGCCCAGTCCCAGATGCCGAGCCCGACGCTGCAATGGCGCTCGGCCGCGGCGATGTCGAGCCATTGCGCCTCGGGCTGCTTGCCGGCGACGATGACGTTGACGTAGTTGCGGCTGCGCAGGCAGTGGTCCATCACCGACAGCAGCGTGTTCGCATCGGGCGGCAGGTACACCCGCGCCAGCTCGGCCTTCTTGGTGACCACATGGTCGATGAAGCCCGGGTCCTGGTGGCTGAAGCCGTTGTGGTCCTGCCGCCAGACGTGGCTGGTCAGCAGGTAGTTCAGCGAGGCGACCGGCCGCCGCCAGGGGATGTGGCGGGTCAGCTTCAGCCACTTCGCGTGCTGGTTGACCATCGAATCGACGATGTGGATGAAGGCCTCGTAGCACGAGAAGAGGCCGTGCCGGCCGGTCAGCAGGTAGCCTTCGAGCCAGCCCTGGCAAAGGTGCTCGCTGAGCACTTCCATGACGCGGCCGTCGGGCGCGACATGGTCGTCGCTCGGCAGGATCTCGGCGGTCGACATGCGGTTGCTCACCTCGAAGAGCGCATCGAGCCGGTTCGACGAGGTCTCGTCCGGCCCCATCACGCGGAAGTTGCGGTCGGATGCGTTGAGCCGCATCACGTCGCGCAGGAATTCGCCGGCCACGCGCGTCGCCTCGGCTTTGGCGGCGCCGGGTGAGGGCACGGCAACGGCGTAGTCGCGGAAGTCCGGGAGCTTGAGGTCCTTGAGCAGCAGGCCGCCATTGGCATGCGGGCTGGCGCTCATCCGGCGCGTGCCGCGCGGCGCGAGCGCGGCGATGTCGGCGCGCAGCGTGCCGTCGGTGTCGAACAGTTCCTCCGGCCGGTAGCTGCGCATCCAGGCTTCCAGCAGGCCGATATGGGCCGGCTTGTCGGCGAAGGCCGCCAGCGGCACCTGGTGGGCGCGCTGCGTGCCTTCGATGGGCACGCCATCCACCGTCTTCGGCCCGGTCCAGCCCTTGGGCGAGCGCAGCACGATCATCGGCCAGCGGTGCCGCCGGCTGAAGCCGTCGGCGCGCGCCTCGACCTGGATGGCGCGAATGACATCGAGCGCGGTGTCGAGCGCGGCGGCCATCATCCGGTGCATGGCCTGGGGCTCGTGGCCGGAGACGAAATGCGGCTCGTACCCGTAGCCGCGCATCAGCTGCGTGAGCTGCTCGTCGCCGATGCGCGCCAGCACTGTGGGGCCGGCGATCTTGTAGCCGTTGAGGTGCAGGATGGGCAGCACCGCGCCATCCTGCGCGGGGTTCAGGAACTTGTTCGAGTGCCAGCTCGCGGCGAGCGCGGCGGTCTCCGCTTCGCCGTCGCCGATGACGCAGCAGGCCAGCAGGTCGGGGTTGTCGAAGACCGCCCCGAAGGCGTGCAGCAGCGAGTAGCCGAGCTCGCCGCCCTCGTGGATCGAGCCCGGGGTGGCGGGCGAGACGTGGCTCGAGATGCCGCCCGGGAACGAGAACTGCGTGAACAGCCGCTTCATCCCCTCCTCGTCGCGCGAGATGGCCGGATAGACCTCGCTGTAGGTGCCTTCGAGGTAGGTGTTGGCGACGACGCCGGGCCCGCCATGGCCGGGGCCGGCGATGAAGATCGCTTCGAGGTCACGGGCGTTGATGGCCCGGTTCATGTGGGCATAGATGAAGTTGAGCCCGGGCGTGGTCCCCCAGTGCCCCAGCAGGCGCGGCTTGATGTGCTCGATGCCGAGCGGCTCGCGCAGCAGCGGGTTGCCCATCAGGTAGATCTGGCCCACGGAGAGATAGTTGGCCGCGCGCCACCAGGCATCGAGCAGGGCGAAGTCATCGGCGGGCGCATCGGGAGAGGGTGAGGCGTCGGGTTGCGGCATGGGGGGTCAGCTCCGGTCGGGTGATGTGGAAAGGATCTCGCAGGCCTCGTCGGCGATGACCTGCTCCTCGTCGGTGGCCATGACGAGCAGGGCCAGCCTGCTGTCGGGCGAATCGATGCGCGGCGCATGGGCCGCGTTGGCCGCCGGGTCGATGCGCGCGCCGAGCCAGGCGAGGTGGCGGCCGATCGCCGCGCGCACGGTCGGCTGGTGCTCGCCGATGCCGGCGGTGAACACGATCGCGTCCAGTCCGCCGAGCGTGGTGGCGATCGCCGCGACCTCGCGCGCGACGCGCAAGGCGAACAGTTCGAGCGCCTCGCGTGCCTGCGGGGCGCTGCTGCCAACGAGTTCGCGGCTGTCGGCCGAGATGCCCGAGATGCCGAGCAGGCCCGAGCGGTGGTAGAGCATGTCCTCGACCTCGTCGATCGGCATGCCGCGCTCCTTCAACAGGTGCAGCAGCACGCCGGCGTCGAGCGCGCCGGGCCGCGTGGCCATGGGGATGCCGTCCAGCGTGGAGAACGCCATGCTGGTGTCGCGGCTGGCGCCGGCCTCGAGCCCGCAGAGGCTGGCGCCGCTGCCTAGGTGGGCCACGACCACGCGGCCCGCCGCCAGTTGCGGATGCAGGCGCGCCATCCGCGTGGCGATGAAGCGGTAGGACAGGCCGTGAAAGCCGTAGCGCTTGATGCCCTCGTCGAACAGGGCGCGGGGCAGGGCGAAGCGCCTTACCAGGTCGCTCTGCGTGCGATGGAAGGCGGTGTCGAAGGAGGCCGTCTGCGGCAGCCGGGGCCGCAGGTGCCGCACGGCGCGGATCAGCCGCAGGCTGTGCGGCTGGTGCAGGGGCGCGAGCGGCGCCAGGGCCTCGATCGCGGCCAGCGTGTCGTCGGTGATGGCTGTCGGCCCGGCAAAGCGGTCGCCGCCATGGACCACGCGGTGCGCCACGGCGGCGAGCCCATCGAGCCGGAGGTGGTGGGTGAGCCAGTCCAGCGTTTCCTCGATGACGCCGTGCAGGTCGTCCGTGAGGGCGGCCTGCAGCTTCGCTTCCCTGACGCGCCCGCCCTCGTCGAGATGCAGCGACAGGGGTTCATGACGCAGGTCGATCGCGCCGCGGGCGAAGGCGCGGGGCTGGCCGGCCTGGACGGCGAACAGGCCGATCTTGATCGTGGACGATCCGGGATTGAGCGTGAGAAGAACCTGGCCAACCATGTTTTCCATCATGCGGCCGCGCCGCGAAGGACCGTGTCGGAAATGCACCCGTGTGGCACCTGGCACCCGTGTGGCTTGCCTGGCCGAGCATGGCGCCGCGCCGGCCCGCCGCGCTTGTTCCAGATCAAGGCGGCCGCCGGAATGCGGGTTGAACCGCGTCGACACCGCGCACGGGACGCGGCATAGTCTGCATCGATGACGATCCATGACCTTTACAAGCGGAAACGCATGTCCGCCGCCGATGCCGTGTGCCAGGTGCGCAACGGCGACCTGATCATCGTGCCGACCGGCGTCGGGGAGCCGCCCGCGCTGCTGACGGCGCTGTCGGCGCAGCGCCTCGATTTCCAGGACGTCAAGGTGGCGCAGATCCTCGCCATGCGCAAGTACGGCTACATCGACCCGCAGACCACGGACAACGTGCGCCACGTGGCCCTGTTCTTCGGCGGCGCGACCCGCGCGGGCGGCCAGGAGGGCTGGATCGACTTCATCCCCAACTACTTCTCGGAAATTCCGGCGCAGATCGAGCGCGGGCAGATCCCGGCGGACGTGGTCTTCAGCATGGCCTCGCCGATGGATGCGCATGGCTACTTCGCGCTGAGCCTGGGCGCGGACTACACGATGGCGGCGGTGGCCAAGTCGCGCGCCGTGGTGCTGGAGGTGAACCCGAACGTGCCCTTCGCGTTCGGCAACTGCCATGTGCATGTCTCGCAGGTGGCGGCCTTGGTCGAGACCGACGATCCGGTGCTGGAGGTCGGCCTGCCGAAGATCGGACCGGTGCAGGAAGCCATCGGCAAGCATGTCGCCGAGCTGATCGAGGACGGCTCGACGCTGCAGATCGGCTACGGCGGCATACCGGACGCCGTGGTCGTGCAGCTCGCGCACAAGCACGATCTCGGCATCCACACGGAGATGATCGGCGACGGCATCCTCAAGCTGATCGAGTGCGGCGCCGTCACCAATCGCCGCAAGAACTACCTGCCGGGCAAGAGCATCGCGACCTTCGCGCTCGGCTCGAACCGGCTCTACCGCTTCATGGACCGCAATCCGGCCCTCGAGATCCACCCGGTGAACTTCACCAACGACCCGTGGCTGGCGGGGCAGAACGACAACCTGGTCGCGATCAATGCCACCTTGCAGATCGACCTGCTGGGGCAGTGCGGTTCCGAGAGCCTGGGGCACTCCTGCTATTCAGGCACCGGCGGCCAGTCCGACTTCGTTCGCTCGGCCAACCGCTCGCGCGGAGGCAAGGCCTTCATCGTGCTGCCCTCGACCGCCAAGGGCGACGCGATATCGCGCATCGTGCCCTCGCTCTCGCCCGGCACCCACGTCACGACGAGCAAGAACGACATCAACTACGTGGTCACCGAATACGGCGTCGCCCAGCTGCGGGGCAAATCCGCCAAGCAGCGGGCGCGGGAGCTGATCGCCATCGCGCATCCGGACTTTCGCGCCGAGCTGACCGAGCAGGCCGGGAAGCTGAAGCTTCTTTGAGGCGACGCGGCGCGGCGCGCGCAAGCCGCGGGGCGGGCTAGCGCGTTCGGCCTTGCCGATACATCCCGCTGGTACTCCGCCCAAGCACCGTGGCCTGCCCCAGGCGCGCCATCGACTGCCCCACATGCGCATGCGTGATCGCGATGCCCAGCGCATCGGCCGCATCGCTGCCGGGCACGCCCGGCAACTGCAGCAGGCGCTTGACCATCTCCTGCACCTGCGCCTTCGCGGCCCGCCCGTGACCCGCGACCGCCATCTTCATCTGCAGCGCCGTGTACTCGGCGACCGGAAGATGGTTCGTCACCAGCGCCGTGAGGCAGGCACCGCGTGCCTGTCCGAGCAGCAGGGTCGATTGCGGATTGACGTTGACGAACACGATCTCCACCGCCGCCGCGTCGGGCTTGTAGCGCTCGGCGATCTCGCCGATGCCGTCGAACAGCACCTTCAGCCGGCTCGGCAACTCGCCGCGCGCCAGGTGCTTGGTGCTGATGGTGCCGCTCGCGACATAGCGCAGCGCATGGCCCTCCATGTCGACCACGCCGAAGCCGGTGGTCTGGAGGCCGGGGTCGATGCCGAGAATGCGCATGAAGTGCCTAGACGCCGAAGTACCAGCGAACCGAATGGAAGAACACAGGGGCCGCGAAGCACAGGGCATCGACGCGGTCCAGCAGGCCGTTGGCGCCCGTCACGCCCACCCCGCGCCGGCCCCAGTTGGGAATGCCTCGATCGCGCTTGAGCGCCTTCATCACCAGGTGGCCCATCGAGCCCGCGACGCAGGCGATGAGCGACATGGCGAGCGCCTGCCCGAACTTGAAGGGCGTGATGAAGGAGAAGAGCACGCCCACCACGCTCGCGATGAGCACGCCGATGACCCAGCTCGTCCAGTTGAAGCTGCTGCTCACGTGGGGCGCGAAGGGCTCCTGGCGGAACAGCCGGCGGCCGATGGCCCGCAAGGGGCGGTCCGGGGGCTCGGGCGCCGCCGGCTCGTCGCCGGTCGGCATCGTGCCGCGCCGCGCAATCAGATGCTGCGCCAGCATGCAGCTCTGCACCACGATGACCAGGAAGAACACGAGGAAGGCGCTCTTGCCTTCATAGCCCGGAAAGGAAAGCAGCAGCAGCGCCGGCACATGGCTCATGCCGTAGACGCAGACCATGATCCCCCATTGCAGCTTGGCATTGCGTTCGAGAAACTGGCTCGGGTCGTCGGCCAGCGCGCTCACCACCGGGATCGCCAGGAAGGCGTAGACAGGAATGAACACCGTGAAGAGATCGAAGCGCGCCGTCGCCACCAGCCAGAACTGGACCGGCAGGACGACGAAGAAGGCGAGGATCAGGCTGCGGTGGTCGCCGCGCCGCGTCGGCGACAGCGTGATGAATTCGCGCAGCGCGAAGAAGGAGATCAGCGCGAACAGCACGGTGGCGACCGTCTCGCCCAGCGCCCAGCCGATCCAGAACACGAGGACCATGAACCAGGTGGTGCGCAGCAAGGCGCGGAAATGCGTCAGCTCGCGCTGCCAGGTCTGGTCGTGGACGGGGTTGCGGCGCTCCCTGAAGCTCAGCAGGAAGGCCGCCGTGCTCACGATCACGAGCACGCCGAACACGATCAGGAACAGGGCGGCGACCTGTTGCGTCGGCGTGAGACTGCGCAGGAACTGGTTCATCTACACGGACCGCAGTGCGATCACCGCCTCGCGCGCGCGATCGAGGAAGTGCCGCCGTTCCTCGCCGCGCTCCAGCAGGACCGGCGCGCCGAAGGTCACCGAGCAGAGGATGGGCACCGGCACGACTTCGCCCTTGGGCATGACGCGCTGGACGTTGTCGATCCAGGCGGGCACCAGCACCGCTTCCGGGAACATCTGCGCCAGCGTGTAGAGGCCCGACCTGAACTTCTGCGGCTCGCCCGTGTGGCCGCGCGTGCCCTCGGGGAAGATGATGATCGAGTCGCCGCTTCGCAGGGCGTCGATCAAGGGCTGGAGGGGGGCGAGCGCTTCGGGCGCATGCGGCGAGACGGGGACGGTCGGGGCGCCGGTCTCCGAGGGCACCGGCGCGGGGCTGCCGCCGCGCTCCACATAGATCGCGTTGAACACTTCGGTGGTGATCCAGCGCTTCCATGGGGTGCCCGCCCAGTAGTCCCGCGCGGCGATCGGCCGCGTGATGCTGCGCAGTTCCTCGGGCAATGCGGCCCAGATCATCACGAGGTCGATGTGGCTCTGGTGGTTGGCGAAGTAGATGCGCTGCTCGGCCTTGGGCGGACAGCCGTACCAGCGCGCTTGCGCGCCCGTGAGCAGCCGCACGAGGCCCAGCAGAATCCACCCCAGCAACTTCGCAAGCATGATGGCGCCGATCATACGGGTCGGCCCGACAATGCTTTGCGCAACCGTCCCAGCCGATCACCCCAGCCGAACCTGTCATCCATGTCCAGTCCGCTTCCCACGCTCTCGCTTCTCGAAACCCGCGTGCTCGGCGTCCTCGCCGAGAAACAGCGCACCGTTCCCGACAGCTATCCGCTCACGCTCAATGCGCTGCTGGCGGGATGCAACCAGAAGACGAGCCGCAATCCGATCCTGGAACTCTCGGATGCCGAGGTGCAGGCGGCCATCGACAGCCTCAAGGGCTACAGCCTGGTCTCGGAAACCAGCGGCGGCCGGGTCTTCCGCTACGCGCACAACATCGACGGCGTGCTGCGAATACCCTCGCAGTCGATCATCCTGCTGACCGTGCTGATGCTGCGCGGGCCGCAGACGGCCGGCGAGCTTCGCATCGCCTGCGAGCGCATGCACAACTTCGCCGACATTTCTTCGGTCGAGGGCTTTCTCGACGAGATGGCGGAGCGCCCGGCGGGCAGTCTGGTGATGAAGCTGGCACGCCTGCCCGGCGCGCGCGAAAGCCGCTGGGCACACCTGTTGAGCGGCACGCCGGCGGAGGATGCGCCCGCTCATGCGCCCGCTGGCGGGGCCGATGTGTCGCTGGGTGAAGTCGCGGCGCTGAAGGCCAATGTGGCGCGCCTCGAATCGGAGCTCGCGAGCCTCAGGCGTCTGGTCGCGCGAATCTGCTCGGACCTCGGCATCGCCGGCGAATGACAGCGCGACGGATCTGAGCGCCCAAGGAAGAAAACGGGCACCACGGCCCGTTCTTTCTGCGTGTCGCCGAAGTCGGCTTACTTGGCGGCTTGATGAGAGAAGGTCATCTTCGGCTGGCCATACGTGGCCGGCGGCTGGTCGCGATAGAAGGCGCGGCGGTCGAGGCTGGCCATCGGGTCATGCGCCTTGGCGACCGCTTCCGCCTGGACGGTGGACCGGCTTGCCGTGGAGTTGAAGCTTTGCGCGCCGGCACTGGCGCCGTCCGCATATTCGTTGCCGGCGCGAGCAGCGGCGGCGGCTTGCGGAGCCATCTGCGCGCGGGTGGCACCCGAGGTCATGGGATGCACCCCATCATAGGTTTCCGCTTGAGCGCCTGCGACGGCCAGGAGCGAGAAAGCGGCAGCGGCGAGGATCTTCGAGGTCGAGGCATTCATTTCGGTTTCCTTCACAAGGGTTGTCGGTGAAATGAAGTTTGGATCAAAAGTCGCACGCGCAATCACCGCAAAAGGAACCGCGGCGTTTGCAAGCTGGAAACAATCGAAGCAGGCCGACTAGTACTTGAGGGTCACGCCGGCCTTGACGCCATTGTTGGTCTTCCCATCCGATTGGACGCCCGCGGAGAAGGAGGTGCTGCCTCCGGAGCTCGCGCCGGCCGAGTACGTGCGCCGGGGCGCGGAGGTGTCGACACCTCCGTACGCGCCGGCGCCGTCGGGACGCTCGACGCCGACCGTCGCCCCGTTCGTATTGGCCGAGGTCTCGGTGGAGCTCAGGTTGGGAGTGACGTAGACCGTTCCCTTCTCGCTGCTGTCGACGGGGAGCTTGAGCGGTTGCGCGAGAGCCCCCACGCAGATGGCGGTCAAGCCCAGGAATGTCGCCAGGAATCTGTTCATCGTCGTCATTGTCGAGCCAATGGCTTGCCGGGCCTGTGGGTGTGCCGGTAGGGCGCGCGTAGGACCGCAGGAGAGACGCCCGCTGGCGGATTCCTCCGGCCGGCCTCGGCTCAGGGCAACTCGGCCGACGGCATGCGCGCCACGATCGTGGCGGACCGGTTCGCGAGGTAGGACGAGCCGAGCCGGCGCTCGAAGAACTTGGGGCTGGGCAGCATCACCGCCAGCCGCGCCGCTTCGAAGGCGCTCAGCCGCGAGGCGGGCTTCTTGAAGTAATGCTGCGCGGCCGCCTCGGCGCCGAAGACGCCTTCGCCCCATTCCACGTTGTTCAGGTAGATCTCCAGGATGCGCTGCTTGCTCAGCAGGACTTCGAGCGCGGTGGCCAGCACCAGCTCCTGGCCCTTGCGCAGCAGCGTACGCTCGCCCGAGAGCAGCAGGTTCTTCGCCAGCTGCTGGGTGATGGTCGAGCCGCCGCGCAGCTGGGCCGGGCGCGGTTCCCTGCCGCGGGCGCGCATCTGCGCGGCGCGCCTGGCGGCGATCTCCTCGGCCTTGGCATTGCGCTCGCGAGCGCGCTCGATCGCCTCCCACTCGACGCCCTGGTGGTAGACGAACTCGCTGTCCTCGCTGGCGATCACGGCACGCTTGAGCGAGTCCGAGATCTGCGCATAGGGCACCCAGCGCTGGCGCCATTCGCGCTCGCCGTTGGCGCGCCCGTTGCGCGAGATCTGCCACGCTTCGGAACGCTGGAAGGCAGTGGACTCGGGGTCGATCACCACCATGGCCGCGAGGCGCGCGATGAAGAAGAGTTGGAGCGCGAGGCCCGCGACCAGCAGGCACAGCAGCCAGCGAAGAATGGCTTTCACCGGGCGTCGACGATGGCGCGCAATTCTTCCAGCACCTGGGCCGTCGGCGGCCGCACGCCGCGCCAGATGGCGAAGGCCTCGGCGGCCTGTTCGACCAGCATGCCGAGGCCGTCGCGGGGCACGGCGCCGTTGTCGCGCGCCCAGTTCATGAAGCCGGCGGCGGCCGGGCCGTACATCATGTCGACGGCCAGTGCGCCCGGCTTGAGTACGCTCGCGCTGACCGGCACGTCTCCGCCCGCCAGGCTCGAGGCGGTGGCGTTCACCGCGACGTCGAAGCGCCCGGGCACCGCATCGAGCGGCTGCGCCTCGAGCGCGGCGTGGTGCTGCAATGCCAGCGCCGCATGGCGCCGGACCAGCGAGATCGCCTTGCCCAGCGTGCGGTTGGCGACCACCACGCGGCGTGGCCCGGCCTCCAGCAGTGGACCGAGGACGCCGGCGGATCCACCGCCCGCGCCGAGCAGCAGCAGATCGCGCCCCGCGAGTGCGACGCCGGCGTGCAGCGTGATGTCGCTGACGAGCCCGATGCCGTCGCTGTTGTCGCCGTGGATGCCGTCATCGCGAAAGCTCAGCACGTTGACGGCTTGCGCCAGCGCGGCGCGCGGGCTGAGATGATTCGCCAGCGCGGCGGCGTCGAACTTGAAAGGCACGGTGACGTTGCAGCCGCGCGCGGTGCCCGCACGCTCGGCACGGAAGGCCGCGACCGCCTCGGCAAAGCCGCCGAGCGGCGCGAGTCGGCGGCCGTAGTCCAGCGTCTGGCCGGTGAGCGCGGCGAAGCGGGCATGGATCCAGGGCGAGCGGCTGTGCTCGACCGGATTCCCCATCACACAGTAGAGGTCCATGGCCGTGCCTATTGCTTTGACGAGACCTGGGCCTGCGTCTCGAGCGTCTCGTCGCGGGTGAACTTGAAGCGCGAGGGCAGCACGATCTGGTCGGTCTGCTTGCGCATGGCGTCGGTGAACTTGCCGAAGTTGCCGATGCTGCGCACGATCGCCTGCGCGCGGCGATCGAGCGTGCGGTCGCCCGAGCTTTCGGCGATATCGGTGCCGAGGATGGAGCCATCGAAGTTGACGGTCACCATCATCGTGAGCTCGCCGTAGAGCTTCTTGCCCGCGATCTCGGGAAAGTTCTGGGTGCCGCGCATCTCGATGCGCCGGCGCAGCGCGTCGACATAGGCCGCGTACGCGGCTTCGCGGGTGGCCGGGCTGAGGTAGCGCTTCTTGGGCCGCGCGTTTTCCTCGTTCACCCGGCGTTCGATCTCCGCCAGCAGTTCGACGAGCTGGCGGCGCTTTTCCTCGCGCGCGGCGTTTTCGCTCGGCGTGCCCTGGTTGCGCGGGTCGGGCATCGGCATCGAGGCGAGCTGTTGCTTGATCTGCGCGAGCATCAGCATCTGCTGCGCCTGCATGGATTCGACCTGGCGCTGGGCATCTTCCATCGAGTCGCCGACCGCCGTGAAGGCGGAGGGCGGCAGCGGGCTGGTGGCGCGTCCCTTGTCGAGATCGCCGCCGCCGGCGAGCGAGGCCTGCGCGATGGCCTTGGCCTTCTCGGGCCGTTCGTTGGTCCTGGCGTTGACGAGGATGACCTCGAGCGGGGTCTCCTGGAAGACGCGGTTGAAGGATTCGGGGTCGACGAAGCGCACCCCGAGCAAGGCGGCGTGCGCGAGGACCGACAGGCCGAGGGCGATCTGCAGGGTGCTCAGGTCACGCAGGTTCATGCGGGGGCGTTCTCCGTGGTTCCCGCCTCGCTGTCTGCGAGGTCGACGGCAATGGCGATCGGGCCGGCGACTTCCTCGTCGTCCTCCGCGGTCTCCTCCTCGGCACCGGCTTCGCTCGGCGCGGCGTCCAGGCGCTCGATGACCGTGCCGTGCACGTCGAGCGCGATCTCGTCGACCTCGCCGAGCTTCACGCGCACGCGCGCGCCGCGAGGAAGGCCCTGTGTGCCCGTCACCTGGAAGACGAGGGGCAGCGTGTCGGCACGCGCCAGCGCGCCGTTGGGCACTTCCTTGATCAGCGTCGCATCGAGTTCGGTGATGCCTTGCTGCTGCAGGTACTTGAGCGTCCAGAAGCGTTCCATGCCGCCCTGGTGCGCGTTGTAGGTGGCGTAGGCCGCATCGAAGCCGGAGAGGATGGAGAACAGGTCGGCGTCCTTCGGCTTGAAGGGCGCGGCGAGCGCGGCCGTCTTGCCATGGCGCGCGGCCGCGATGATCTGCCACTGGTTCACCAGGTCGGTGTAGCGGCGCAGCGGCGAGGTGCTCCAGGCGTAGCTCTTCACGCCCAGGCCCGCATGCGGCAGGGCACGGGTCCCCATGCGGACCTTGATGCCCGGCGCGAGGCTGGCCTGGCTGCGGTAGAGGCCGGGAACGCCGAGCTCCCCGAGCCAGCCGCCCCAGCTGCTGTTGGCCAGGATCATCGCCTCGGAGACGATCAGGTCGAGCGGCGCGCCGCGCTGGCGGGTGCTGATCTGGACCTGCTCGGTGCCGGTGGGCTCGCCCACCGTGTCGAGCAGGCGGAAGTTGTAGTCGGGCCGGTTGAAGTTCTCGGGCTTGCCGCGCACCACTTCGCGCTGGGCCTTCAGATGCCTGGCGAGTCGGAACAGGAAGGACAGCGGTTCGCGCACGCGCGCGGCCGTCTCGGGGGTGTTTTCGCTGGTGACCGACGCGTCTTCGAGCCAGTTCTGGGTGATGACGGTGTCGAGTTGGTCATGCCGCAGGTTGGCGACGATCGGCACGCGTTCCAGCCGGGTCTCGGTTCCTCGCAGCTCGAGGCTTGCTTCGTCGAAGGTCGCGTAGAGAGAAACGGCGGGGCAATCGCGCCCCTCCTGCAGGGTGTAGGCCTCGACCACGTCGTCGGGCAGCATCGTGATCTTGTGGCCCGGCATGTAGACGGTCGACATGCGCGAGCGCGCCACCTGGTCGATGGCGCTGCCCGGCACCAGTGCCAGACCCGGCGCCGCGATGTGGACGCCGACGACGACGCTGCCGCTTCCCAGGCCCTGGACCGACAGCGCATCGTCGATTTCGGTGGTTTGCGAGTCGTCGATCGAAAAGGCCTGCACGCCGCTGGCGACCGGCAGATCGTCGGCGATGGCGGGGGCGCTGAGCGCCGGGAAGGCGGTGCCCTTGGGGAAGTTCTCGAACAGGAAGCGGTGCCAGTGGAACTGGTAGGAGGATTCGATGGCGCCCGCGCTCTTGAGCAGTTCGAGCGGGGGCCGCTGGGTGGCGCGGGAGGCCTCCACCACCGCCCGGTATTCGGGGGCGTTCTTGTCGGGACGGAACAGGATCTTGAAGAGCTGCTCGCGCACGGGGGCCGGACACTCGCCGGCGGCCAGCTGCGCGGACCATTCGCCGATCTGCGCCTGCACCGCCTTCTTTTTCTCGATCGCGGCCAGCGCCTGCTGCACGATCTCGGCCGGCGCCTTCTTGAAGCGGCCCTTGCCGGCGCGTCGGAAGTAGTGCGGCGCCTCGAACAGGGCGAACAGGGCCGCGGCCTGCTGGGCCAGCGGCGGATGGGCCTGGAAATAGTCGGCGGCCAGGTCGCCGAAGCTGAATTCGCCCTCGGGCGCGAATTCCCAGGCGAGGTCGAGGTCCATGGTCGCGGCAAGGGCGCGCGCCTGCGCGATCAACTCGGCCGGGGCCGGTTTTTCGAAGCGCAGGACGATGCTGGCGGCCTTGACCTTGACCCGCTTGCCGGTCTCGAGCTCCACCTGCGCCGAGGCCTCGGCCTCCGACAGGACGCGGCCGCCGAGGTACTTGCCGGCTTCTTCGAACAATACAAACATGGCGCGGATTGTCCCATGCGCTGCGGCGCGTGCCGGCTCCCGGGCTGCTTTGTCCGGCCGGGTCAGACCAGGTCGAGGAAGCCGAGCACGTCGTCCAGGTGCTGCTGCTCGAAGTCGCTCAGCCCGTGGTCGCCGCCGTCGATCAGCTTGATGCGGCTGCCGGGATAGCGGGCGGACATCTCGCGCCAGTCCAGCACTTCGTCGCCCTTGGCGATGACGGCGAAGACACGCTCGGGCCGCGTCAGCGGGCCGGCGTCGAGGGTGCGCAGCTCATCGATGTACTCGCGCCGGAAGTAGAAGTGCTCGGCCGGGTCGTGCCACGCGGTCTGGTCGCCGATATGGCGCGCCAGGTCGCGGGCCGGATGCACGGCGGGATTGAGAAGCACGGCGCGGCAGTGGGTCGTGCCGGCGAGCCAGGTGGCATAGAAGCCGCCGAGCGACGAGCCCACCACGGCCATCGAATGGCGCGGCCAATCGGCAACGCCCCGTATCAGCAGATCGATGGCTTCGCGCGGGGAGGGTGGAAGCTGGGGGCACCACCATTGCACGTCGGGATGTTGCAGCGCGACGCGGCGCGCCATCTGGCGGGCCTTCGCCGACTGGGGGGAGGAGCGGAAGCCGTGCAGGTAGAGGAGGTGGGTCGTGGGAGACAGGCTCATGCCTTGAATTGGACACGACGCCGGGGGGTGGTGTGCAGCTCTTGCGGCATCCCATGAACCCGGTAGGACCCGAATGTTTCGTCCGGCCCCCTGCCTATATGCTCTTCGTTATGCAGCAAAACGAAGTCCCGGACGCAGATGGCGCCGCCCCCTGGGGTGTGGTGGTGGTCGAGGACGATGGCCCGACGCGGGCCTTTTTCGAGGACAGCGTCCGGCGGTGTGGCCGCTTGCGGTGGCTGGCCAGCCTGGGGACGGTGGGCGAGGCGCTGGACTGGCTGGGCCGCACCGAGGAGGCGCCGGACGTGCTGCTGGTCGATCTCGGGCTGCCCGACGGCAGCGGGTTACGGGTGATCCGCGAGGCTATTGCGCGCCATCCGCGCTGCGAGCCCCTCGTGATCTCGGTGTTCGGCGACGAGGAAAACGTGCTCGCGAGCATCGAAGCCGGCGCGGTCGGCTATATCCACAAGGACGACGCGCCCGAAAGCATCGCCAAGACCATTCTCGACATGAAGGCCGGCGGCTCGCCGATCTCGCCCATGGTCGCGCGCCGCGTGCTGAGCAAGTACCGCAGCCTTCAGGAGGAAAGCCGGCCTGCCGAAGCGGCCCCGGCGGTGCCCGTTGCCGCGCCGGTGGTGCCGGGCCGCGCACTGCTGTCGAAGCGCGAGCAGGATGTGCTGGCGCTGATCGCGCGCGGCTTTTCCTACGCCGAGATCGCGCGGCTCCACGCCCTGAGCGTCCACACCGTGCAGACGCACATCAAGAACCTCTACGGCAAGCTGGCGGTGCATTCCAAGAACGAGGCAGTCTTCGAGGCCATGCGCCTGGGCCTGCTGCGCCACCCCGGTTGAACGGTGCCATGCAGGCCTGGCCGCGCAGGGGCGCCCGGTGGGGTCTGGCGCTGGCGCTGTGGTGGGCCATGGCGTGCGCGTTCGCGGGCCCGGATCTGCTGGAGCTCGAAAGCGGGACGGTGACCACCACCGTGGGCGGTGTCACGCAGGTTCGGCCGCTGCGTCTGCCCTACCACTGGGATCGGCAGCAGGCGGGGCAACCCGGAGTCGCGAGTTTCGACCTGCCTTTCTCGCTCGAAGCTTCGCCCGAAGTGCCCTGGGGCATCTACATGGCACGCGTCGGGACGTCCTTCGAGGTCCGGCTCAACGGCGAACTGCTCCGGGCCGAGGGGAGCCTGCTGCGCAGCGATGGCGGCGACTACGCCAAGGCGCCCCGCTTCGTCCCGGTACCGGCCACGCTGCTGCGCCGCGGCAAGAACCAGTTGCAGGTGCGCATTCGCGCCGATACGGGCCGCCGCGCCGGGCTGTCGACACTGGTGATGGGGCCGGCGGACGACGTACGGGGCGAGCTGTTCACGAGCGCCTATGCCTGGCGCTTCACGGGCTCGGTACTGCTGGCGGCCTTCAGCCTGGTGGTCGGGCTGACCGCGTTCGCGCTCTGGCTCACCCAGCTCGATACCAGCGCGGTGGGAGGGGTGCGCCGGGAGGGCGTGTACCTCTGGGCGGCGCTGGCCGAGTTCTGCTGGGCCTTGCGCGTGGGGGATGGCGCGATCCCCAACCCGCCCCTGCCCTGGATCGCCTGGGGCATGCTGATGACCGCCTGCTATTCCGGCTGGGCCGCCTCGGCCATGCTGTTCTGCCATCACGTGGCCGGATGCCATCGCCAACCCAGCCTGCGCTGGATGAAGGCGGCCATGGCGGTGATGTTTCTCGGCTCGGTGGTCGTGACCTGGGTGTCGCTCGCCCGCGCCGAACCCCGGTGGCTGACCACTTGGCTGGCGCTTGAAATCGTGGGTATCGCCCTTTATATCGCGGGCTTCGTGGTGGCGACGGTGCGGCGGCCGAGCAAGGCGCGGGTGCTGCTGTCCACCGTCGCGGTGCTCACCGTGCTCGTCGGGCTGCGCGACTGGCTGGTCATCCGCTTGAGCGACTCCTATGGCGATACCACGTGGATCCGCTACATCTCGGTGTTCTTCGGCATCGCGCTGCTCACGATCCTGGTCACGCGCTTTCGCGCCGCGAGCGAACAGGCGCGCGACCTGCTTGCGACGCTTTCGGCCAGGGTGGCCGACCGGGAGCGCGAACTCGCCGCCACGTATGCGCAGCTCGAGCAAGCCGCGCGCGAGCAGGCGACCATGCTCGAACGCCAGCGGATCCTGCGCGACATGCACGACGGCGTGGGGACGCACATCAGCGCGGCCATTCGGCAATTGCAGTCGGGGCAGTCCCGGCCGGACGAATTGCTGCGCACCTTGCGCGATTCGCTCGATCAGTTGAAGCTCTCGATCGATTCGATCCAGTTCCCTCCCGGCGACGTCGGCGCGCTGCTGGCGGCGCTGCGCTACCGGCTCGCGCCGCGCTTCGCGGCCTCGGGCCTCGAATTGCAGTGGGCGGTCGACGAACTGGCGCCGGTGGAGCGGCTCGATGCCCAGGCCATGCGCCAACTGCAGTTCCTGCTGTTCGAGGCGATCTCCAACGTGCTGCAGCACGCACAGGCGACGGTGCTGCGAATCGAGGCGGGGATGGCGGGGCCTTCCGTGCGGCTCAGCGTGGTCGACAACGGCCGAGGCTACGACGGCCTGCACGCGCCGCGTGCTCTGCAGGAGCGTGCGCGCGCCATCGGCGCGGCGCTCGCGCTCGAAAGTCGACCCGGGCGCACGGTCGTTCGGCTCGATCTGGATTGAAGGGTACTCCGGGGCGCGGATAATCCGCCGCCATGTCGGCTGTCTTTCACCAACCCTCGCTCGCAAGGCGCATTTGGCCCGCGTTCAAGGGCTTCGACGGCTTCCTCGCGCTGGCCGTGCTCCTTCTGTGCGTCGCCGGAATGCTGACGATGTATTCCTCGGGCTACGACCACGGCTCGCGCTTCATCGACCATGGCCGCAACATGCTGCTGGCGGTCTTCATCATGTTCCTGGTCGCGCAGGTGCCGCCGCAGCGCCTCATGGTCTTTGCGGTGCCGCTCTACGTCATCGGCGTGTCGCTGCTGGTCGCGGTGGTGTTCTTCGGCATCACGAAGAAGGGCGCCCAGCGCTGGATCAACGTCGGCGTGGTGATCCAGCCGAGTGAAATCCTGAAGATCGCGATGCCGCTGATGCTTGCCTGGTGGTTCCAGCGGCGCGAGGGGCAGTTGCGGCCGCTCGATTTCCTGGTCGCGACGGTGCTTCTGGTCGTGCCGATCGGCCTGATCATGAAGCAGCCGGACCTCGGCACCGCGCTGCTGGTGCTCGCGGCCGGCATGTCGGTGATCTTCTTCGCCGGGCTGTCGTGGAAGCTCATCGTGCCGCCGGTGCTGATCGGCATGGTCGCGGTGGCGCTGATCGTGGGCTTCGAATCCAGGCTGTGCGCCGACGGCGTCGATTGGCGGGTGCTGCACGACTATCAGAAGCAGCGCATCTGCACGCTGCTCGATCCGACCAAGGACCCGCTGGGCAAGGGTTTCCACATCATCCAGGGGATGATCGCCATCGGTTCCGGCGGCGTCGGCGGAAAGGGCTTCATGCAGGGGACGCAAACGCACCTGGAATTCATCCCGGAGCGCACCACCGACTTCATCTTCGCGGCCTATTCGGAGGAGTTCGGGCTGGTGGGCAACCTGTCGCTGATCGCCGCCTTCATCTTCCTGATCTTCCGCGGACTGGCCATCGCGCTGGACGCGCCGACGCTGTTCTCGCGCCTGCTGGCGGGTGCGATGACGATGATCTTCTTCACCTACGCCTTCGTGAACATGGGCATGGTGAGCGGCATCCTGCCGGTGGTCGGCGTGCCGCTGCCCTTCATCAGCTACGGCGGGACCGCGATGGTGACGCTGGGGCTCGGGCTGGGCATCCTGATGTCGATCGCGCGCGCCAAGCGCCTGATGCAGACCTGACGCCGCCGGCAGCCCTCGCGCGGGGAAAGGCGAAGCGACCCGCGCTGCGCGCGGGCGGGGGGCGAGCCCTAGAATGCCCTCATGATTTCCCGCGAACCCACCATCGAGCGCCTCGCCACGGCGCAGCAGCTCCTGCTCACGCCATTCGGTCTCGACGAGTCGCACCTGTCGCGCGCGCTCGCCGAGATCACCGCGCACAAGGTGGACGACGCCGATCTCTATTTCCAGTACACACGCAGCGAGGGCTGGAGCCTGGAAGAGGGCATCGTCAAGACCGGCAGCTTCAGCATCGACCAGGGCGTCGGCGTGCGGGCGGTGAGCGGCGAGAAGACTGCCTTCGCCTATTCGGACGATATTTCAGAGGCCTCTTTGCTCGACGCGGCGCGCACGGTGCGGACCATCTCGGCCGCGGGTCGCACGGGCCGTGTGAAGACCCCCGCGCGCAAGGTCGCTGGCAGCCGGTCGCTCTACGGCGGCGTCGACCCGATCTCGACGCTCGACAGCCAGGCCAAGGTCGACCTGCTCGGCAAGGTCGAAAAGCTGGCGCGTTCCCGCGATCCGCGCGTCGCGCAGGTCATGGCCGGCCTCGCGAGCGAGTACGACGTGGTGCTGGTCGCGCGCGCGGACGGCACGCTGGCCGCCGATGTGCGGCCGCTGGTGCGCCTGTCCGTCACGGTGATCGCCGAGCAGAATGGCCGCCGGGAGGTGGGCTCGGGCGGCGGTGGTGGGCGCTTCGGGCTTGCCTACTTCGATGACGAGCACATCGCCCTATACGTCGACCAGGCCGTCAAGGCGGCGCTCACGAATCTGGATTCGCGCCCCGCACCGGCGGGCGAAATGACCGTCGTCCTGGGCCCGGGCTGGCCCGGCATCCTCCTGCACGAGGCCATCGGCCACGGGCTCGAAGGCGACTTCAACCGCAAGGGATCGAGCGCCTTTTCGGGCCGCATTGGCGAACGCGTCGCGGCCA
The DNA here is from genome assembly GCF_056398605.1 of Variovorax sp. 01T432. Lineage (NCBI taxonomy): Bacteria > Pseudomonadati > Pseudomonadota > Betaproteobacteria > Burkholderiales > Comamonadaceae > Variovorax > Variovorax sp. 01T432. The sequence continues at coordinate 86,306 of NZ_JBFTPS010000012.1, read as the reverse complement.
AGGGCGTGACGGTACTGGACGACGGCACGATCGCCGATCGCCGCGGCTCGCTCAATGTCGACGACGAAGGCCATGCGACCCAGCGCAACGTGCTGATCGAGGACGGCATCCTCAAGGGCTACATCCAGGATTCGCTCAATGCGCGCCTGATGAAGGTCAAGCCCACCGGCAACGGCCGGCGCGAAAGCTATGCCCATGTGCCGATGCCGCGCATGACGAACACCTACATGCTGGGCGGCAAGCACGAGCCGGAAGAGATCGTCGCCAGTATCAAGAAGGGCCTCTACGCCACCAATTTCGGCGGCGGACAGGTTGATATCACGAGCGGCAAGTTCGTGTTCTCCGCCAGCGAAGCCTACTGGGTGGAGAACGGCAAGATCCAGTACCCGGTGAAGGGCGCGACGCTGGTCGGCAACGGTCCGGATGCGCTCACGCGCGTGAAGATGATCGGCAACGACATGGCGCTCGATTCGGGCGTCGGCACCTGCGGCAAGGAAGGCCAGAGCGTGCCGGTCGGTGTCGGTCAGCCCACGCTGCGCATTGACGGGCTCACTGTCGGCGGCACGGCCTGATGGCCTCCCGTAACAACCCTTTCGCAATCGCTGTGCTACATTGCGCCCCTATGTCCCTGCGCGCAGTGTTCTTTTTTTCGTACTTCTGGTTCCCGGTATCCGGCGGACGAGAGGCGAGCGCGTAAGACAAACGAACCCCCTCCCAAAACCGCCGGTGCCCCAAGCCCCGGCGGTTTTTTTATGCCTTGAAGAATTCAATAAGGATTGAGCGATGAGCACGAACACTGCCCCGGCCAGCGACACCTGGTATGCGAACGTCGAAAAGACCAGCCGAACCGACGACGAACGCATCAAGGACATCACAGTGCTCCCCCCTCCCGAACACCTCATTCGCTTCTTCCCCATCCGCGGTACACCGGTCGAGTCGCTGATCACCGATACGCGCCGTGCGATCCACAAGATCATGGCAGGCAAGGACGACAGGCTCCTGGTCGTGATGGGGCCGTGCTCCATCCACGATCCGGCCGCTGCTCTCGACTACGCCCGTCGCCTGAAGGTCGAGCGCGACAAGTACGCCGGCACGCTGGAGATCGTGATGCGCGTCTACTTCGAAAAGCCGCGCACCACGGTGGGCTGGAAGGGGCTGATCAACGACCCGTACCTGGACGAGAGCTACCGCATCGATGAAGGCTTGCGGATCGCGCGCCAGTTGCTGATCGACATCAACCGGCTGGGTCTGCCGGCGGGCAGCGAGTTCCTCGACGTGATCTCGCCGCAGTACATCGGCGACCTGATCGCGTGGGGCGCGATCGGTGCCCGCACCACAGAAAGCCAGGTGCACCGGGAACTGGCCTCGGGGCTGTCGGCGCCGATCGGCTTCAAGAACGGCACCGACGGCAACATCCGCATCGCCACGGACGCCATCCAGGCCGCGGCGCGCGGCCACCACTTCCTCTCGGTCCACAAGAACGGCCAGGTCGCCATCGTGCAGACCAACGGCAATCGGGACTGCCACGTGATCCTGCGCGGTGGCAAGGCGCCCAACTACGACGCGGCCAGCGTCGCGGCGGCCTGCAAGGACCTCGAAGCCGCCAAGCTGCCGCCGACGCTGATGGTCGACTGCAGCCACGCGAACAGCAGCAAGCAGCACCAGAAGCAGATCGATGTGGCAAAGGACATCGCCGCGCAGATCTCCGGCGGCAGTCGCAGCATCTTCGGCGTGATGGTCGAAAGCAACCTGCACGCCGGCGCGCAGAAGTTCACCCCCGGCAAGGACAAGATCGCAGGCCTCGAATACGGCAAGAGCATCACCGACGCCTGCCTCGGGTGGGACGATTCGCAGGGCGTGCTGGAGGTGCTGTCGCACGCCGTGAAGCAGCGGCGCTGATCATTTGCCGCGGCCGAGGTCCTGTCAGATCAGCGCGGCCAGTGCCGGCCAGTGATGCCGCACCAGCGCTGCCTCGTCGCCGTCCGGGGACATGAACGAGAAATCGTCGAAGTCGAACCCGGGGCCCACGGTGCAGCTCACGAGCGTGAAGTCCAGGTCGGCCGGCGTGTCGTGGCCAATGATGGGGCGCGCGGCCTGCCATTGGCCGGCCGCAACGGTGTGCTGCGGCCGGGTGCCGTGCGTATCGACAGGGCCCAGCCGCAGGTGGGCCGGCGGGGTGCGCAGCGCGGCATCGCTGGTCCAGAGCGCGAGCGGGGCGCCTTCGAGGTAGATCCACACTTCATCGGACAGCACCCGATGCCAGCGCGAATGCTGGTGGGCCTCCAGCAGGAAGTAGATGGTCGTGAGTGCCTGCCGGGCCTCGCGCCCGTCGGCGGGCATGACCTGCGCGGCCGAACGGAAGATCTCGCGGAACCACCCGCCCTCCGGATGGGGCTGGAGATTCAGGGTCTCGATGAGTTGCCGCGCGCGCATGGACTCATTCTCGCGCCTGCAGGGCGGAAAGGAGCTTGTCGTGAATGCCGCCGAAGCCGCCGTTGCTCATGCAGACGATGTGGTCGCCGGCCCGGGCCGCGACGACGATCTGTTCCACCAGCGCTTCGATCGAGCCGCTGACCTTCGCCCGAGTACCCATCGGCGCGAGGGCGGCGGCGGCGTCCCAGTCCAGTCCGCCACTGTGGCAGAACGAGAGATTGGCCGATTCGAGGCTCCAGGGAAGCTGCGCGGCCATGGTGCCGAGCTTCATGGTGTTGCTGCGGGGTTCGAAGGCTGCGAGGATGCGCTCACTCTTCCTGCCGCTGGCGTCAATCTTGTCGCGAAGGCCATCAAGTGTGGTGCGGATCGCCGTCGGATGATGGGCGAAGTCGTCGTAGACGGTGATCGATCCGTCCCCGCGCCGGATGGTGCCGCGCAGTTCCATCCGGCGCCGCACGTTGCGGAAGCTTGCGAGTGCCGCTGCCGCATCGGCCGGCGCAACGCCCACATGCTCGGCCGCCGCGATGGCGGCGAGCGCATTCATCTGATTGTGCAGCCCGGAAAGCTGCCAATCGACGTGGCCGACTGGCTCTGCGTTGTGCAGCACGTCGAAGGCATCGTGCGACCCCCGTGCCTGCCATTGTCCCCCGGCGCCGAAGCGAACGAGTTCGCTCCAGCAGCCCTGCGCGAGCACGCGTCGCAGACTGTCTTCGGTCGCGTTGACCACGATCCGGCCGCTGCCCGGCACCGTGCGGACAAGGTGGTGGAATTGCCGCTCGATCGCCGCCAGGTCATCGAAGATGTCGGCGTGGTCGAACTCGAGGTTGTTCAGGACCGCCGTTCTCGGGCGGTAGTGGACGAACTTGCTGCGCTTGTCGAAGAAGGCCGTGTCGTATTCGTCGGCCTCGATGACGAAGGGCGTCGAGGCGCTCTTCCCAAGCCTCGCGGAAACACCGAAGTCGAGCGGTACGCCGCCCACGAGGAACCCGGGCGCGAGGCCGGCGCGTTCCAGCACCCATGCCAGCATCGAGGTGGTGGTCGTCTTGCCGTGCGTGCCCGCCACGGCCAACACATGCCGGCCCTGGAGCACGTGTTCGGCCAGCCATTGCGGGCCGCTCGTATAGATCGCACCGGCGTCCAGGATGGCCTCCATCAAGGGAAACTTGGGCGTGCCGTCGCTCAGCCGGGCGCGTGAAACGACGTTGCCGACCACGTAGACGTCAGGCTTCAGGGCCAACTGGTCAGCGCCGAAGCCCTCGATCAGATCGATGCCGAGGGCCCGGAGCTGGTCGCTCATGGGCGGATAGACACCGGCATCGCAGCCGGTCACCCGGTGGCCGGCTTCGCGCGCCAGGGCGGCAACGCCGCCCATGAAGGTGCCGCAGATGCCGAGAATATGAATGTGCATCAGGCAATTCTAGGGATGCGCGCTGCGTGGACTTCTGCCGCCGCCTTACTCCGGGCAAAATGGCCCGATGGACATGTCCAAGCAGGAAATCGCCGCTTCTGCGGCCCGCCTCGTCGTCGAGGAAGGGCTGGAGTACGGCCCGGCGAAGCGCCGCGCGGTGCGCGACCTGGGCCTGCCTGCGCGCACCCCGTTGCCGAACAATGACGAGGTCGAAGCCGAAGTACGGGACTATATCCAGCTCTATTGCGCCGACACCCAGCCGAAAGAGCTCCATGCCTTGCGCCTGCTGGCGCTGGACTGGATGGAGCGAATGGCGCAGTTCCGCCCGCATGTGGGCGGCGCCGTGTGGCACGGCACGGCCACCCGGCTCTCGGATATCTATATCCAGCTGTTCTGCGACGATTCGAAGTCGGCCGAGATTGCGCTCATCGATCACCATGTGGACTACGAGCCGCGCATGGTCACCGGCTTTCACGGCGAACAGGTCGAGGCATTGAGCGTGCATGCGGCAAGCAGGGCGCTCGGAGAGGAAATCGGCGTGCACCTGCTGGTCTACGACCTGGATGATCTGCGCGGGGCGCTCAAGCCCGACGCCCAAGGTCGAGTGCCAAGGGGAAACCTGGCGGCACTCCGCCGATTGATAGAAAAGGACAGTGGATGACCTCCAAGCCAACGCGTCGAGCCTGGCTTTTCGGTGGCGTGGCGGCGGTCGCGGCAATTGCCGGGATCGGCGGCGGCGCCCTCTGGCAGCGCCGAGCGACGACAGGCGCTTCACAGCCCCTGGGCGGCGAGTTCTGGGGCCATCGCTTCGAACGCCCGGAGGGCGGGGAGATCGCCCTCGAGAACCTTCGTGGCAAACCGATACTGCTCAATTTCTGGGCGACGTGGTGTCCGCCTTGTGTGGAAGAAATGCCGATGATCGATGCCTTCTTCCGGGAAAATGCCGCTAACGGATGGCAAGTCGTTGGTTTGGCGATCGACCAGCCCAGCGCGGTCAGGAAGTTCCTGGCCCGGACGCCGGTCAGCTATCCCATCGGCCTGGCGGGACTGGACGGGACGGAACTCATCAAGCAATTGGGTAACTCCGCGGGCGGTCTTCCCTTCAGCCTTTTCGTGGACGCGGCAGGCGGTGTTGCGGCGCGTAAGATGGGCAAGCTCGAGCCGGGCGATCTCCAAACATGGCGACGGGCATAGTTCACGGCTAGAATCCAGCCCCACTCATCTGGTACTTGGCGTTGAAACGCCGAAATAAACCGATTTTCAGGCGAGTTACATTCTAATAACCGGCAAAGCCGGCGCTGGAGTCCCATGGATCTACGCAAGCTCAAGACACTGATCGACTTGGTGTCTGAATCCAATATTTCCGAACTGGAAATCACCGAAACCGAGGGCAAGGTCCGCATCGTCAAGGGTGGTATCGCCGCGCCCGTGCAATATGTGCAAACCGTGGCGGCCCCCGCAGCGGGTGCGCCCCCGGCAATCACCGCGGCCAGCCCCGCGGCTGCGCCGGCCGAGGCCGCCGCGCCCGCCGGCCATGCGATCAAGTCGCCGATGGTCGGCACTTTCTACCGTTCTTCCAGCCCTGGCGCTCCGGCATTCGTCGAGATCGGCAGCCAGGTCAAGGAAGGCGACACCGTCTGCATCATCGAGGCGATGAAGATCCTCAACGAAATCGAGGCCGACAAGGCCGGCACCGTGACCCAGATCCTCAGCGAGAACGGGCAGGCGGTCGAATACGGCCAGCCGCTGTTCATCATTGAGTGACCATGTTCAAGAAGATACTGGTTGCCAACCGCGGTGAGATTGCTTTAAGAATCCAGCGCGCCTGCAGCGAACTCGGCATCAAGGCCGTGATGGTGTATTCCGAGGCCGACCGCGACGCGAAATACGTCAAGCTCGCGCAGGAGGCGGTGTGCATCGGCCCCGCGCCATCCGCGCTGAGCTATCTGAACATGCCGGCGATCATTTCGGCGGCCGAAGTGACGGACTCGGAAGCCATCCACCCAGGCTATGGCTTTCTGAGCGAGAACGCCAATTTCGCCGAGCGTGTGGAGCAGAGCGGATTCCAGTTCATCGGCCCTTCGCCCGAATCGATCCGGATCATGGGCGACAAGGTGTCGGCCAAGCAGGCGATGATCAAGGCTGGCGTTCCCTGCGTGCCCGGCTCCGAAGGCGAACTGTCCGACGACGCCAACACCAACAAGCGCATTGCCCGGGCGATCGGCTATCCGGTCATCATCAAGGCGGCGGGCGGTGGCGGCGGACGCGGCATGCGCGTCGTGCACACAGAGGCGGCGCTGGTCAATGCGATCCAGATGACCAAGGCGGAGGCCGGTGCGGCTTTCAACAATCCGGCCGTCTACATGGAGAAGTTTCTCCAGAACCCGCGCCACATCGAGATCCAGATTCTTGCCGACAAGCACAAGAACGCGGTCTACCTCGGCGAGCGCGACTGTTCGATGCAGCGGCGCCACCAGAAGGTGATCGAGGAATCACCGGCACCGGGCATTCCGCGCAAGCTCATCGAAAAGATCGGCGAGCGCTGCACGGCGGCCTGCAAGAAGATCGGCTACCGAGGCGCCGGCACCTTCGAATTTCTCTACGAGAACGGCGAGTTCTATTTCATCGAGATGAACACCCGCGTGCAGGTGGAGCATCCGGTGACGGAGTTCACGACGGGCATCGACATCGTGAAGATGCAGATCATGGTGGCGGCGGGCGAGAAGCTGCCTTTCACGCAGCGCCAGATCGAGATGCGCGGCCATGCGATCGAGTGCCGGATCAACGCCGAGGACCCGTACAAGTTCACGCCTTCGCCGGGCCGCATCACGATGTGGCATCCGCCGGGTGGTCCGGGAGTGCGCGTGGATTCCCACGTCTACACCAACTACTTCGTACCGCCGAACTACGACTCGATGATCGGCAAGATCATCGTTCACGGAGACACGCGCGATCAGGCGCTGGCGCGCATGCGCACGGCGCTCAACGAGACGGTGATCGAAGGCATTCAGACCAACATCGCCCTCCATCGGGAGCTGATGGTCGACGCCAAGTTCATGAGCGGTGGCACGAACATCCACTACCTCGAAGAGTGGCTGCTGGCGCACAAGCGCTGAGCTCGAAGCTGGCCGTGTTCGAACTCCGCCTGCTCGTTCCGGAAGACCGTGTCGAGACCGTCAGCGACGCGCTTGACGCCTTGGATGCGTTGAGCGTCTCCGTCGAGGATGCAGATGCCCAGACCGACGCCGAGCAGGCCCTGTTCGGCGAACCGGGCATGCCACCGCCCAAGGAGGGATGGCAGCGCTCGCGGGTGATTGCGCTGTTCGCGACCGAGTCACTGGCCCGGGAGGCGGCATCGGTGCTCGCCGCGCAGGACTTCTTCGAAGGTTGCGAGCTGCTGGGTTTGGCCGACGTACCGGAACAGGACTGGGTACGGCTGACCCAATCCCAGTTCGCTCCGGTCGAGATCACGCCCGAATTCTGGATCGTGCCCACCTGGCACGAGCCGCCCGCACAGGCCCGCCGGGTGATCCGGCTGGATCCGGGCCTGGCCTTCGGCACGGGCACGCACCCCACGACGCGCATGTGCCTGCGCTGGCTCGCCTCGCGCGGAGACCTTGGCGCCAAGCGTGTGCTGGACTATGGGTGCGGCTCCGGCATCCTGGCGATCGCCGCGGCGAAATTCGGCGCGCGGGACATCGACGCGGTCGACATCGACGAGGCCGCTGTGGAGTCGACGCGGCTCAATGCCGAGGCCAATGGCGTGCAATTGAACGCAGGCCTGCCCGAAGAGGCGAAGGGGCGTTACGACATCGTGCTCGCCAACATTCTCGCCACGCCGCTCAAGGTGCTGGCGCCCTTGCTGTGTGACTACGTGGCGCCGGGCGGTGCTCTGGTGCTGGCCGGCATCCTCGAGCGGCAGGCCGACGAGCTGAAGCTCGCCTATGCGCCGTACGCGGCACTGCAGGTGAGCGATAGCGAGGACGGCTGGATTCTCATGACGAAGGCTTGACTCGACTCGAGCTGAGCGAAGTGCGTGCAGCCTTGGGGTGGCGCGCAACATGAACCCTACAATCGGCGGCTCATGAGTCTGGCCACCCGCTGTCCTGCCTGCGCCACCACCTTCAAGGTGGTGAAGGACCAGCTTCGTATCTCTGATGGATGGGTGCGTTGCGGCCGGTGCAGCGAAGTGTTCGACGCGACCGTCGAATTGCATGAGGCGCCCGATGGGCCCCAGGCGCTCGCCACAGCCGCATCCTCGCCGCTGCCCGGTGGCGCCCCGGGCGTGCCAGATGATCGCGACCCACCGGTCGAAGCCGCCGCGCAGCCGCCGGTCGACATCACGATGCCGGAAGCACCCGAGGCGGCGGACAGCGGGCCAGGCGAGCTTTCGGAAACCGACTTCCTCGACGACGAGCCGGAGACGCCGCCACCCTTCTCACCGAAAGTCGAGCCTGGCACCGTCGCCCATCCAACCGACCTGCCGCCCCTCGGCGGAGTCATGAGCGACGAGCCGTGGCTCGACAGCGAATCCATGCTGCTGACGCAGGAGAGTGGGCGCGCCGCCGTGCGGCCACCGCCGCCGCCGCCGCTCGCCTTTCCGGACCTCGATCTGAATCTGCCGTCCGCGCGTCCTGGCGGCGAGGCCGCGCTTTCGGTGGTCGGCGAAGACACAGGCCATGCGCAGCTGCAGAAAGCCTTGCGCCGTGCACGCGTCAAGTCCGCCAAGATCGCCCGGTCCAAGGCCCGCAGTGAGAAGGCGCGGGAGACCGCGTCGGCCCCGCTGGTCCTTGCAGCCAGCGAGCTGGAGCCATCGCTGGACGCGGGCTTTCGGGCGCCGCGATGGTCCAGCACCGCGGTGGAAGCGCCGGGCTTCTGGCAACGCGCGGCCGTGCGGCGTTCCTTCTGGGTGTTGGCCGTCGTTGCCGCCCTGCTTCTGGCGGCCCAGGTGCTGCGCCAGGAGCGTGACCTCATCGCTGCACGGCAACCCGTTCTGCGCCCGGTGCTCGAGGCGCTCTGCGGCCTGACTCGCTGCCAGGTGTCCGCACTGCGCCAGATCAGCGACATCACGATCGACGGAGCGTCGTTTGCGCGCGAGAAGAGCGGTGTCGACGCCTATCGTCTCAGCTTCACTTTGCGCAATGCAGCCACCGTGCCGCTCGCAATGCCCGCGGTCGAGCTTTCATTGCTCGACATGCAGGAGCGCGCCGTGGTGCGACGCGTTCTGATGCCCTCCGAGTTCGGTGCGCCCTTGGTCCTGCCGGCGCGCGCCGAGCGCAGCGCATCGCTGCCGCTCGTGCTCACCGGCCCCGAGGCGGCGCTGATGCCTCCTGTCGCGGGCTATCGCGTGGTGGCGTTCTACCCCTGAGCGGGTGCGTCATCTTTTCTTCTTTTCTCCAACCAACCAGTGGCTTATCCATGGCAGCAGTGATTTGCGGTTCCCTCGCGTTCGACACCATCATGACTTTCGAGGGCCGGTTCGCCGACCAAATCCTTCCTGATCAGTTGCACATCCTCAACGTCTCCTTTCTCGTGCCCGGCCTGCGGCGCGATTTCGGCGGCTGCGCAGGCAACATTGCCTACAGCCTCAATGCGCTCGGCGGCACCGCGCTGCCGATGGCGACAGTCGGCAGCGACGGCGGCGACTACCTGGAGCGGCTTCGCACGCTGGGCATCAGTACGGAGTTCGTCAAGCAGGTGGACGACAGCTTCACCGCTCAGGCGATGATCATGAACGACCGCGACAACAACCAGATCACGGCATTCCATCCGGGCGCGATGCAGCAGGCGCACATCACGCGCGTTGCTGCGCGCGAGGATGTCCGGCTCGGCATCGTGGCGCCCGATGGGCGGGAGGCGATGCTGCAGCACGCCGAGCAATTCAAGGCTGCCGGCATCCCGTTCGTGTTCGATCCGGGCCAGGGCCTGCCGATGTTCGACGGCAAGGAGCTCTCGCATTTCGTCGAACTGGCGAGTTGGGTCGTGGTCAACGACTATGAAGGAAAGATGCTTTCACAGCGCACCGGGTGGAGCCTCGCAGAGATCTCGAAACGCGTGCGCGGTCTGGTGGTGACTCTCGCCGCCGAGGGCTGCGAGATCTGGATCGAAGGGAATCGCGAGCATGTGCCGGGAGTGACGCCGACGGCCGTGGTCGAGCCTACGGGTTGCGGCGATGCCTGGCGCGGTGCGCTCTTGTTCGGTCTCGAGCAGGGCTGGCCGCTCGCGCGCTGCGCTGAATTGGGCAATCGCATCGGCGCCCTCAAGATCGCGCAACGCGGTCCGCAGAACTACCAGGTGGACCTGAAGGTGCTGGGTCTCTGAGCCGCCCGGCATAAAAAAAGCCCAGCACCTTTCGGTACTGGGCTTTCGCCTTGAGGCCGTCTGAACGACTCAGGGCTTGCTGGCCGTAGGGAACGGCCAGGCTGCCTGGGGGTTCAGCGTCGTTTGCGCTGCGGGGGCTGCAGCAGCAGGCGCAGGCGCTACGGCAGCCTTGGCGGGCGCTTTCGCAGCCTTCTTGGCAGCGGGCTTCTTCGCTGCTTTCTTGGCGGCAGGCTTCTTGGCTGCAGCCTTCTTTGCAGGCGCCTTCTTGGCAGGAGCCTTCTTTGCAGCGGCCTTCTTTGCCGGTGCCTTCTTGGCAGGGGCCTTCTTCGCCGGTGCCTTCTTCGCTACGACCTTCTTTGCAGGCGCCTTCTTTGCAGCGGCCTTCTTCGCCGGTGCCTTCTTGGCGACTACCTTCTTGGCGGGAGCCTTCTTCGCTACGACCTTCTTGGCCGGCGCCTTCTTGGCGACGACCTTCTTTGCCGGAGCCTTCTTTGCAGCGGCTTTCTTAGCCGGCGCTTTCTTTGCAGTTGCCATTTCTATTTCTCCTTGATCAAGTTGAAAAAATCAACCTTTTGAAGCACTCCACGCGTGTTGGTAGCGTGAAGCGATTCATGGTGTTGGACCAACTCCAGCACCATGAACACCTGTGCCCCTACCGATGCCGCACTCTTCGGTGCATGTCGTCGGCGAGAGCTATTCTTGAATTCATTTGTTCTTATCGGAAAAGATTCAATCCCAGGAGAGCGCACCACCCGACTGGTACTCGATCACGCGGGTCTCGAAGAAGTTGCGCTCCTTCTTCAGGTCAATCATTTCGCTCATCCAGGGGAACGGGTTTTCTTCGTTCGGGAAGAGCGTTTCCAGGCCGATCTGCTGTGCGCGGCGGTTGGCGATGTAGCGCAGGTAGCCCTTGAACATGGAGGCATTCATGCCGAGCACGCCGCGCGGCATGGTGTCTTCGGCGTACTTGTATTCGAGCTCGACGGCCTTCAGGAAGAGGGCCTTGATCTCCGCCTTGAACTCGGTCGTCCAGAGGTGCGGGTTCTCGAGCTTCAGCTGGTTGATCAGGTCGATGCCGAAATTGCAGTGCATCGATTCGTCGCGCAGGATGTATTGATACTGCTCGGCGGCGCCGGTCATCTTGTTCTGGCGGCCCAGTGCGAGGATCTGAGTGAAGCCGACGTAGAAGAAGAGGCCCTCCATCAGGCAGGCGAAGACGATCAGCGACTTGAGCAGGGTCTGGTCGTTCTCGTGCGTGCCGGTATGGAAGTGCGGGTCGCTGATGGCTTCGATGAAGGGGATCAGGAACTGGTCCTTCTCGCGGATCGAAGCCACTTCGTTGTAGGCGTTGAAGATCTCGCTCTCGTCCAGGCCGAGCGACTCGACGATGTACTGGTAGGCGTGCGTGTGGATGGCCTCCTCGAAGGCCTGACGCAGCAGGAACTGACGGCATTCGGGCGCCGTGATGTGGCGATAGGTGCCCAGCACGATGTTGTTGGCGGCCAGCGAATCGGCGGTCACGAAGAAACCGAGGTTGCGCTTGACGATGCGGCGCTCGTCCTCGGTCAGGCCGTTCGGGTCTTTCCAGAGCGCGATATCGCGCGTCATGTTCACTTCCTGCGGCATCCAATGATTGGCGCAGGTGGCAAGGTACTTTTCCCAGGCCCACTTGTACTTGAAAGGCACCAGCTGGTTGACGTCGGTCTGACCGTTGATGATGCGCTTGTCGGCCGCGTTGACGCGGCGGGCCGCGGGAATCGCGGCGACGGCGGCCGCCATGGACGCCATCGAAGCTTGAGGTGCGCGCACCGTGGCGCCGTCATCGAGCGTGCGAACCGCTGGAGCAAATTGCGAAGTCGGGAGTTCCGACGCGCGCTCGACTTGCGAGCCGCTGTTCGATGTGTGCCGCAATCCTTGTTGCAGATCCTTTGGCAAGGAGGGCTTGACTTCTTCGTCCCAGGTCAACATAGAAAAATCCAATGCTCAAATTATGTGAGCAACGAAGTGAGTTGCAAAGTGCTCGTCACATCGCGCTCCAATTATGTTGTCGTTATGTTGCTCTCATGCATCGCAATTTGTCAGGCGATGCCGCGAATGCATACGACATCACACCGACACCGCGCTGCATCACTGGCACGCTTCGCAAGTCGGATCATCGACACCGCAGAACGCGATGTCGGTTGCGGGCATCGCGCTCATCTGCGCTTGTGCTGCGAGCGCCGCGGCTTCGAGCGCGCTCATGCTGCCCGACGATGTCGCCGCCACTGCGCCGCCGCCGGCGCCACCCGAGGACACTGCGTTGAGGCGACCCGACTGCACCGTCGACTTCTCGGCGTGCGTCGCGCTCTGCGTGCGCAGGTAGTAGGTGGTCTTCAGTCCGCGCAGCCATGCGAGCTTGTAGGTGTCGTCGAGCTTCTTGCCCGACGCGCCCGCCATGTAGATGTTGAGCGACTGCGCCTGGTCGATCCACTTCTGGCGACGTGCGGCAGCCTCGACCAGCCAGGTGGTTTCGACTTCGAAAGCGGTGGCATAGAGCGCCTTCACGTCCTGCGGCACGCGATCGATCGGGCGCAGCGAGCCGTCGAAATGCTTCAGGTCCATCACCATCACGTCGTCCCACAGGCCCAGGCGCTTGAGGTCGCGCACCAGGTAGTGGTTGATGACCGTGAACTCGCCGGAGAGGTTCGACTTGACCGACAGATTGCCGAAGCAAGGTTCGATCGAGGCGTCGACTCCGATGATGTTGGAGATGGTCGCCGTCGGCGCGATGGCGACGCAGTTGGAGTTGCGCATGCCGTCGGCCTTGATCTTCTGGCGCAGGGCATTCCAGTCGAGCGTGGACGAGCGGTCCACTTCGACGTAGCCGCCGCGGGCCTTCTCGAGCAGGTCCAGCGTGTCGATCGGCAGGATGCCCCTTTCCCACAGCGAGCCCTTGTAGCTCGAGTACTTGCCGCGTTCCCTGGCCAGCTCGGTCGACGCCCAGTAGGCGTGGTAGCAGATGGCTTCCATCGATTCGTCGGCGAACTGCACGGCTTCCTGCGAGGCGTAGGGGACGCGCAATTCGTACAGCGCATCCTGGAAGCCCATCACGCCGAGGCCCACCGGACGGTGGCGCAGGTTCGAATCGCGCGCCTTCTTGACCGCGTAGTAGTTGATGTCGATCACGTTGTCGAGCATGCGCATCGCGGTGGAGATCGTCCGCTTGAGCTTTTCCTGGTCGACCTTGCCGTCCTTCAGGTGCTGCGGCAGGTTGACCGAGCCGAGGTTGCAGACCGCGGTTTCGGTGTCGCTGGTGTTGAGGGTGATCTCGGTGCACAGGTTCGACGAATGAACCACGCCGGCGTGCTGCTGGGGCGAGCGCACGTTGCACGCATCCTTGAAGGTGATCCAGGGATGCCCGGTTTCGAACAGCATCGTGAGCATCTTGCGCCAGAGGTCGGTGGCCTGGAGCGTGCGGCTGGGCTTGATCTCGCCGCGCGCGGCCTTTTCCTCGTAGGCGACGTAGGCGGTCTCGAAGTCGATGCCGAACTTGTCGTGCAGGTCGGGGACGTTGGACGGCGAGAACAGCGTCCAGGTGCCTTTTTCCATCACGCGGCGCATGAACAGGTCGGGAATCCAGTTCGCCGTGTTCATGTCATGGGTGCGGCGGCGGTCGTCGCCGGTGTTCTTGCGCAGTTCGAGGAACTCCTCGATGTCCAGATGCCAGGTTTCCAGGTAGGTGCAGACGGCGCCCTTGCGCTTGCCGCCCTGATTGACCGCCACGGCCGTGTCGTTCACCACCTTGAGGAAGGGCACGACGCCCTGCGACTCGCCGTTGGTGCCCTTGATGTGGCTGCCGAGCGCGCGCACGCGCGTCCAGTCGTTGCCCAGGCCGCCTGCGAACTTGGAGAGCAGGGCGTTTTCCTTGATCGACTCGTAGATGCCGTCGAGGTCGTCCGGCACGGTGGTCAGGTAGCAGCTCGACAGCTGCGAGCGCAGGGTGCCGCTGTTGAACAGCGTCGGCGTGCTCGACATGAAATCGAAGGACGAAAGAACCTCGTAGAACTCGATCGCGCGAGCTTCGCGGTCGATCTCGTTCAATGCAAGGCCCATGGAGACGCGCATGAAGAATGCCTGCGGCAGTTCGATGCGTGACTTGCGCACGTGCAGGAAGTAGCGGTCGTAGAGCGTCTGCAGGCCGAGGTAGTCGAATTGCAGGTCGCGTTGCGGCTTGAGAGCGGCGCCCAGGCGGGCCAGGTCGTACTGCAGCAGGCGCTCGTCGAGCAGCTCGTTCTCCACACCCTTCTTGATGAACTGGGGGAAATAGTCGGCGTAGGCCTGGGCGCGCTCGGCCAGCGGCACTTCGCGGCCGATCACCTCCTTGAAGATCGTGTGCAGCAGCAGGCGGGCGGTGGCGAAGGTGTAGTCGGGGTCCTTCTCGATCAGCGTGCGGGCCGCCAGGATCGATGCCTTGTAGACCTCGTCGAGGGGCACGCCGTCGTAGAGGTTGCGCATCGTCTCGGCCTGGATCGGCGCGGCCGTGATGCTGTCGCCCAGGCCAATGCAGGCGGATTCGATCAGGCCCTTGAGTTCGTTGAGGTCGAGCGCGACGCGTTCGCCGCCGTCCAGTACGTGCAGCGTGGCAGCGGCGACGGGCGCCTCGGCCTCGCCCTGCCTGGTGCGTTCCTGGCTGCGGCGTTCGCGGTAGAGCACATAGGCGCGCGCGATCTCATGGTGGCCGCCGCGCATCAGGCCGAGTTCGACCTGGTCCTGCACGTCCTCGATGTGGAAGGTGCCGCCGCCCGGACGCGAGCGCACCATCGCGCGCACCACCGCCTGGGTCAGGTTGTCCACAGTTTCGCGCACGCTGGCGGAAGCCGCGCCCTGGGTGCCGTGCACCGCAAGGAAGGCCTTCATCATCGCGATCGCGATCTTGTTGGGCTCGAAGGGCACGACCGCGCCGTTGCGGCGAATGATCTGGTAGTGGGCGAGCGCGTTGCCGGCAGGCGAGCCCGCAACGTCGCGGTTCTGCGGCGTCGAGGCAACGGCGCGAGGCGTGGAGGGAGTGTTCAGAGCAGTTTGCATTCGATCCTCGGTTGGCAATTCTTGTTGGGCGGCGATGCGATATCGGCCATGGGGCCCGGCTCTCGGCGCGGGCCAGGGCACACTATATATAGGGTGCGGAGGGTGTACAACCCACTAGATATGGTGTTTTTGACAATCTTCAACCAATGTGAACTATCGTGTTGCACTGGGCGTCGGTTGATTTGCCGCATCCTGGTTGAGACACCGTAGCGCAGGCCGCATCCCACGGGCCTTTCGAGAGATTTTGGGCCTGGGGGGCGCGTGGTTGCTAGGCGCGCGGCGGAGCCGTCTCGATGTTGTCGGGCTGCATCAGGCGCACATCGCCTGAGGCTGCGCGATTGAAAAATTTCAGCGCAGCGCGACGCTTTCCGGAAACATCGTGCGATCCCAGCCGGTGAGCGCGTGCAGCAGCGGCCAGTCGAAGCCGCTTCCGGGGTCGGCCTTCCGGCCCGGCGCGATGTGCTGGTGGCCGGCGATGAACCCGATGGCATAGCGTTGGGCGATGGCGGGGCACAGGCTGGCGAGGGTTTCGTATTGGGCGGCCTCGAAGAGTTCGCCCTCCAGCCCTTCGAGTTCGATGCCGATCGAGTCGTCATTGCAGTTCGCGCGCCCGCGCCACGACGATGCGCCGGCGTGCCACGCGCGGTCGTCGCAGCTCACGAACTGCCACAGTTCGCCGCTGCGGCGGACATAGAAATGGGCCGAGACCTCGATGCCGCGGATGGTCTGGAAGTAGGGGTGGGCGTCCCAGTCGAGCCGGTTGGTGAAGAGCTGCTGGACCTCGTCGCCGCCATAGCGGCCGGGCGGCAGGCTGATCGAATGCAGGACGATCAGGTCGATCTGTGCTCCCGTGGGGCGCGGCCCGAAATTGGGCGACCGCAGCATTCTGGCGAAGCGATACCAGCCGTCCGCCCAGAGGCCGGAGCCGATGGCGGCCTCAGTCATCGGCACCGGCGCCACCGGCATCGTCGCCGTTCGGCGTTGCGATACCCAGGCGAGCGATGCGGTAGCGGATCTGACGCAGGCTGAGGCCGAGCCGGGCGGCGGCCGCCGTGCGATTGAATCCGCTTTCCTGCAAGGCGCGCACGAGGATCTCGCGCTCCTGCTGATCGAGGTAGGTCTGCAGGTCGCTGGGCACCGCGGTCGGCGCCGCCTTGGTCTCGCGCGGGGGCACGACGGCCACGGGGGCGGGTTCGACAGGTTGCGCCGCCGGCCGCGGTGCGGGCGCCAGGTCGGCGAGTGCCGCGGGCAGTACCGTGCTGTCCGCCAAGTCGAGATGCAGCATGTCGCCGTCGCTCAGGGCGACGGCGCGGTGCAGCAGGTTTTCAAGTTCGCGGACGTTGCCGTGCAGCGGATGTTCGGACAGCAGCTGGAGCACGTCAGGCGAGAGCGTCGGAACCGGCATCGCGGCATCTCGGGCGATGCGCGCGAGCAAGGCCTCGCACAGCGCCGGCAGATCCTCGCGGCGGTCGCGCAAGGCCGGAACGGCGATCTCGATCACGTTCAGTCGGTAGAACAGATCCTGGCGAAAGCGCCCGGCCTGCACCTCGGCGTGCAGGTCCTTGTGGGTCGCGCTCACGATGCGGACGTCGACCGCGTCTTCCTGCGTCGAGCCGATCGGCCGGACGCTGCGTTCCTGGATGGCGCGCAGCAGCTTGGATTGCATCGCGAGCGGCAGGTCACCGATCTCGTCGAGGAAGAGCGTGCCGCCGCGCGCGGCCTGGAAGTAGCCGTCGCGGTCCTGCGAGGAGCCGGTATAGGAGCCCTTGCGCGCGCCGAAGAATTCAGCTTCGAGCAGGTTCTCTGGAATGGCGCCGCAGTTGACGGCCACGAAAGGACCGTCGCTTCGCTGGCTGCAGGCATGCACCGCGCGTGCCACCAGTTCCTTGCCGGTGCCCGACTCGCCGCGCACCAGCACCGGCGCCATGCCACGCGCCACCTTGGCGATGCGACTCTTCACGAGCCGCATCGGCTCGGAGTCGCCGACCAGTCGTTCGAGGGCCGCGCTCGCGTTGCCGCCGACAGCCGCCGGGGCCGCGCCCCTGCCGCCATCGTCGAGCTGCCGCACCGGCTTCGCCACGATGGCTTGGGCCTGCACGGCGGATGCCACCACCGAACGGAACTGCTTGAGGTCCACCGGCTTGGTCAGGTAATCGAAGGCGCCGGCCTTCAGGGCCTCGACCGCATTCTCGGCGGAGCCATAGGCTGTCATGACGACGCAGCGCTCGCCGCGCTGGTCCTGCTGGATGCGCTGCACGATCTTCATGCCGAGTCCGTCGGGCAGGCGCATGTCGGTGATCACCGCGTCGAAGCGGCCCGCATCCAGATGCTGCCAGGCCTCGGACACCGTCCCCGCCGCCTCGACCTGATAGCCCTCGCGCAAGAGCGTGAGCTCGTAGAGCGTGCGCAGATCGGGTTCGTCGTCGACGACCAGGATCCTGGCGGGGCTGGTGGCTGGTGGATGCAGTGTGCTCACGCCTCTATTGTGTCAGCCGGCCCTCGGCCGTGGCGAAGGCGACGAAGAACTCGTTGCCTTCCGGGCTCGCCGCGGACAAGGCCCGGCGTTCGTAGCCGATGTTCGCGCCGTGGCGTTCGCAAAGCTCCCGGCAGAGGAAAAGGCCCAGGCCGCTGGAGCGGCTCTCCGAGGAAAAGAAGGGCTCGAACAGGTGGCGCTGGACCGCGGGCTCGAGCGGCGCCCCATCGCTCCAGATCTGCAGCGTGGCGCGGCCGGCGGAGTTGCGGCGCGTGCTGACCTGGATCGAGCCGTCCCGATCGCCGGCATAGCGCGCCGCGTTGTCCAGCAGGTTCACCAGGATGCGGCGCAGATGTTCGGCATCGAAGCGCACGTGGCTGTCGGCCGAGTCCAGGACCAGCAGCACGCCCTGGCGCTGCGAATGGCGGACCCATTCTTCCGCGAGCGCGCGGACGGTCGTGTCGAGCGGCAACTGTTCGCTCGTCGGCAGCACCCGCTGCTGCCGGGCGCGGGCCACGTCCAGCACGTCGTCGACGATGCGCGACAGGCGCAGTGCATTCTGCTGCACCATCGTCGTCAGCTGGCGGTGGGTCGGGTCGACCAGGTCTTCGCTGAGCAGCGCGCTGGCCTGGGTGATGGCGGCCAGCGGGTTGCGGATCTCGTGGGCAACCGCGGCCGACATGCGCCCCATGGCTGCCAGTTTCTCAGTGCGGATGCGCGCTTCGAGTTCGCGCAAGTCCTGCAGGAACATCACGCACAGGCTCTCGCTGCGGCCGTCGGTGGCCGGTGTCAGCCGCGTGCGCACGCGGACCTCGCGGACGGAACCCTGGGCCTGCGCGACCGGAATTTCCCTCGATTGCGGTGTGCGGCGCGCGAAGGTTCGTTGCGCGAGCGTGGCCAGCGCAACCCAGGCCGGCT
Organism: Variovorax sp. 01T432; assembly: GCF_056398605.1. Classification (NCBI taxonomy): domain Bacteria; kingdom Pseudomonadati; phylum Pseudomonadota; class Betaproteobacteria; order Burkholderiales; family Comamonadaceae; genus Variovorax; species Variovorax sp. 01T432. The sequence continues at coordinate 67,689 of NZ_JBFTPS010000012.1, read as the reverse complement.
GCGCATTCAGCGTGAAGGGCAGCGGCAGGTTGGCGAGTCCCTGTCCGAGAATCGCATTGGCCGCGGGGTTTGCCGCATGAACCTGGCCCCGGATATCGACGACCAGCACGCCTTCGCTGAGCGTCTCGATCACGAGATCGTTGACGAGCGCATGCATCTGCGCGGTGCTTCGATTGCGCTGCGCCATCGCCTCCTCGCGCGTGAGCCGGCGCGCCAGTTCGTGCGCCAGCAATGCCACGACGAACAGGCCGGTTCCGGTCAGCGCCGCCTGCACGAAACGTGGAGAGGTGTCCGTGGACTGGTCCAGCCAGTACCAGCCGGCGTGGGCCAGCAGCAGCAGGGCTGCCGCCGCGGTGGTACCGAGGCCGACTATCCCTGTGCCCAGCACCGCGCCCATCAGCACCGGCAAGGCGAAAAGCGGCGTGTAGTTGACGCCGCCGACCTGGAGCAGCTGCAGCGCCGTGAACACGACCAGGTCGACCCCGATGGTGGAAAGCCATGCGGCGCCGAAGCCGCGGATCTGCGGCTGAAACGGCCCGTAGCGCGCCACCAGCAAGGCCGCCATCAGGTAGCCCGCGGAGAGCGCGATGGCGGGAACCTGCATCGGCTGGCCGAGAAAGTGGGCCACGGCCTGCAGCAACAGCAGCACCGCCGCGACGAAGCATCGTGCCGCCGTGAACCCGCGCCACAGCCGCAGCAGGGCCGAGCTCTCGGGATTGAATTTCTCGAGCGAACTCCAGTCGGTTGCCGGGTCGCCGCGTGACCAGAGGAAGGCACTCATGGCCGGCGCATCTCAGCGACCCGCGGCCTGTCGGTGCGCGACACAGCAGTACATCCCGTCGGGACCGCTGATCGCATCCGTCATGGGCAGATGCAACCCGCAGTAGGCGCAGCGCACCATGGCCTTCGGTGCGCCGACGGCCGGCGGCGCGCGGGGTGTTGCTGGGGGGGCGCGCGAGCGCATCTCGTCGCGGCGGCCCTTGCGCCAGAAATGGATCGCCACCAGCACGACGACGAGGACAAGGAGGTATTTCATGGGGTACTCATGTGGCTCGACCGAGGACCACTTCGAGCACGAAGCGGGATCCCACATAAGCCAGCATCAACAAGGCCGCGCCGGCGTAGAGAACGCGCCGCGCGGTGCGCCCGCGCCAGCCGAAGCGCGCGCGTCCGAGCAGGAGCACGGCGAAGCTGACCCAGGCCAGCACCGAGAACACGCTCTTGTGATCCCACCTCAAGCCGCGCGAGGACGTGCCGTAGAGCGTCTCGCTGAAAAGAATACCGGCCAGAAGCGTCGCCGACAGCAGCACGAAGCCGGCGGTCACGAAACGGAAGGTGAGCCGTTCCAGGGTCAGCAGCGGCACGCCGCCTTGCGGCTCGGTCGCGAGCCGGATCTGCTTCTCGGCCCGGGTCATGAGCCAGGCATGGACCACCGCCGCACCGAAGAGGCCATAGGACGCGATGCCGAGTGCCAGGTGCAGCGGCAGCCATGGCGAGGCCGAGACATGCAGCGGCGAGCCGGGAAAGAGGATGGCGAGCAGCACCGCTGCCGCGCCCAGTGCCGCGAGCACACGCCGCACCCGCAGCTGCGGGTACATGCGGTTCTCGATACCGTAGACGGTCAGCACGAGCCAGGCCGTGACGGAAATGGCCGGTGCGAAGCCGAAGCGGGGCGTGCCGCCGCCCAGGCTCCAGCCCAGCGTGAGCGCATGCAGCAGCCAGGCGATGCCCAGCGCCAACCGGGTGGCGCGCGGGCCGAAGCGCGAGGCGGCGGCGGCCGTGGTGCCATAGGCCGCGGCGGTGGCGATGCCCAGCGCCACGCCGAGTGGGGAGGGGATCGCTAAAATCATCGGCTGGAGTTTAGCGTCTCGTCCTCGCGCGGCGCCCCTTGCTCCCTTCATACCGGTCCCGCCCAGCGGGCAGCATCATGGCCACCGCCCTCACCGAAAAATTCTCACGCCTCGTCAAACAGGTCAGCGGCCAGGCCCGCATCACCGAAAGCAACGTTCAGGACGTGCTGCGCGAGGTGCGCATGGCCTTGCTCGAAGCCGACGTCGCGCTGCCCGTGGTGCGCGATTTCGTCGCGCGCGTGAAGGAAAAGGCGCTCGGCCAGGAGGTGCTGGGCTCGCTGAAGCCCGGCCAGGCGCTGATCGGCATCGTGAATCGCGAACTCGCCGCGACCATGGGCGAAGGCGTGTCCGACATCAATCTGGCCGCCCAGCCACCGGCCGTGATCCTGATGGCCGGCCTCCAGGGCGCGGGCAAGACCACCACCACGGCCAAGCTGGCCAAGCACCTGATCGAGAAGCGCAAGAAGAAGGTCTTGACCGTCTCCGGCGACGTCTATCGGCCCGCTGCCATCGAGCAGCTCAAGATGGTGACCAGGCAGGCCGGGGCCGAGTGGTTTCCGAGCAGCCCCGACCAGAAGCCGCTGGACATCGCGCGCGCCGCGCTCGATCACGCCAAGCGACACTTCTTCGACGTCCTGCTGGTGGATACCGCCGGCCGTCTCGCGATCGACGAAGTCCTGATGAAGGAGATTCAGGAGCTGCACGCGGCGCTGAACCCGGTCGAGACGCTCTTCGTGGTCGATGCGATGCAGGGCCAGGACGCGATCAACACCGCGAAGGCCTTCAAGGACGCGCTGCCGTTGACCGGCATCATCCTGACCAAGACCGACGGCGACTCGCGCGGCGGCGCGGCGCTGTCGGTGCGGCAGGTCACCGGTGTGCCGATCAAGTTCGCCGGTACCAGCGAAAAGATCGATGGCCTCGAGGTCTTCGATGCCGAGCGCCATGCCGGTCGCATTCTCGGCATGGGCGACATCGTCGCGCTGGTCGAGCAGGTCACGGCGGGCGTCGACGTCGCCGCCGCCCAGAAGCTGGCTGCCAAGGTGAAGAGCGGAGCCGGCTTCGATCTGAACGACTTCCTCAGCCAGCTGCAGCAGATGAAGCAGATGGGCGGGCTCTCCAGCATCATGGACAAGCTGCCCGCGCAGATGGCGGCCAAGGCCACCGAGGCCGACATGACGCGCGCCGAGAGGGACATCCGCCGCAAGGAAGGGATCATCAACAGCATGACGCCGCTGGAGCGCCGCAAGCCCGAATTGCTCAAGGCCACGCGCAAGCGCCGTATCGCCGCCGGGGCGGGAGTGCAGGTCCAGGAAGTCAACCGGCTGCTCAACGAGTTCGAGCAGATGCAGGGGATGATGAAAAAGATGAAAGGCGGCGGCCTGATGAAGATGATGAAGCGGATGGGCGGGATGAAGGGAATGCCGCCCATGGGTGGCGGCGGCGGGATGCCGCGGTTCTGAACAAAGGACATGAAGAAAGCCCGCACGAAGCGGGCTTTTTTCATGGGGGCGACAAGGGCCCGGATCAGACCGTCGCAAGCGCGGGTCGCGCCAGGCGCACCGCATGCATCCAGGCCCTGCGCAGCACGGCAGGCGAGCGCGACTCTTCGGGAATCAGCAGATAGCCGCGATCACGCAGCGATGTCCCCAGCGCGATCTGGCTCGTCAGCACCGTCAGCGGAATCGCCAGCAGCAGCGGCAGGCCCACGGGCATCAGCCAGATCAGCGCGCTCGCATCGATCAGCGCAATGCCAACGGCCAGCGCCGCAATCACCAGCGTCATCGGCGCCAGCTGGCCGACAGCGATGCGCCACGGCACGGCCGCCGCTTCGCGCGGAGGCGACTTCCAGTCGAGCTTGATGCCCGTCAGCGCCACCACCACGAACAGCGAATGCGCCAGCATGCGAACCGGGGCCTGCACGATCGCGAGTCCGCTCTCGAGCAACGAACTCTTCACCAGGCCCCAGAGGCCTCCGTACTGGCGCTGTTCGCCGCGAAGAAGGACGGCGGCGATGCCGAGCAGGCGCGGCAGGAACAGCAGGCAGAGGGTCCAGAGCCAGAGGCCGGCGAGTTCCGCGGGCAGCACGTGCCAGCTCGACATCAGGCTCGAGCCGGTCAGCCACAGGGCGGTGCCGAGCGTCAGGAACGCCAGCCACAGAGGTGCCGAAGCGTAGGCCATCGTGCCTGTCACGAACATCGCGCGGTGCACCGGGTGCAAGCCCGGCTCGGCCATCAGGCGGGCGTTCTGCAGGTTGCCCTGGCACCAGCGGCGGTCGCGCTGCAGCTCGGCCAGCAGGTCCGGCGGTTGCTGTTCATAGCTTCCGACCAGGTCGGCCACCAGCCACACGTGGTAGCCGGCACGGCGCATCAGCGCGGCTTCGACGAAGTCATGCGACATGATGCCGCCCGACATGCCGCCGGTGCCCTTGATTGGCGCCAGCGCGCAGTGGTCCATGAAGGGCTTCACGCGGATGATCGCGTTGTGGCCCCAATAGTGAGACTCGCCGAGCTGCCAGAACTGCATGCCCAGGGTGAACAGGCGTCCCGTCACGCGCGAAGCGAATTGCTGGGCGCGGGCATGGAGCGTCACATGGCCGATCGCCTGCGTGGCGGTCTGGATGATGCCGGCGCTGGGGTTGGCTTCCATCAGCTTGACCATCGAGGTCAGGCAGTCGCCGCTCATGACGCTGTCGGCATCGAGCACCACCATGTAGCGGTAGTCCTTGCCCCAGCGGCGGCAGAAGTCGGCCACATTGCCGGCCTTGCGGTGGCTGCGGCGGGTGCGCAGGCGGTAGTACACCTCGACCTGCGGCTGGCTCGCGCTGTTGGCGAGTGCCGCGCGCAGGTCTTCCCAGGCAGCGCGCTCGGCGGCCGCGGTCTCGGGCGTGTAGCTGTCCGACAGGATGAAGACGTCGAACTGGCGGGCATGGCCGGTGGCTGCCACCGATTCGCAGGTCGCACGCAGGCCGGCGAAGACCGTCGCGACGTCCTCGTTGCAGATCGGCATGATGATCGCCGTCCGGGCTTCGGGGTTCATCGGGTGGTTGACCACCTGCTTGGCGGACAGCGCATGCTTGTCGCCGCGCACGGAGACATAGAAGCCCATCAGCGCGGTGACGAAGCCCGTCACGACCCAGCCCGAAAGCAGGCCATACAGGGCAATCTGGCCGTATTCGAGCCAGGCGTTGTCGTAGTCGGGCTGCACGCTGGCGAAAAGCGTCGACGCAATGACGGTGCTCAGGAGCGTGAGCGCCATGAATGCCATGCGGCGGCGCGAGGCCGCGCGTTCCCACGGCTGCTTCGCCGTCGAAACCGATGCAGCTTCGCGCTGGCCCTTGGAAGCGCCTCCGGCGCCGAGCTTCACGAGAAGCGCCGTGCCGATGCTGTTCCAGAAGCCGCGCCAGGGACGCGGCGCCATCGAGCCGCGGTTGATGGGGGGCGCCGTCACCGAATTCGGGTGGCGTTCCTCGCGGATGGGGCTGCGATGCGAAAAATCCGCTTCGGTCAGCACATTCAATTGGGAGAAGTCATTGGGCTTCATTGCGACTCACCACCGCTGGTTCTTGAGGGAGGGCGTGTCGCCAATTGCCGGAAAGCGCTTGAAGACGCATTCGGGGGCGGCGCCGCTGGATGCTTCAAGCGCAGCCAGCGATGGGCCCGTGGCACGGGGCCACGAGAGGGAAAACTGCTTTTGACGCAGGCCGTCGCGCTGCGGACGCAGTGCGAAAGATGGGCTGGTATGGGCTGTCATGCCATTACAGGGGCAAACCCTGTGCCAGCCCAGAAAAAGCCTTTCAGATCAAAGGCTTAGGATGAAATTTCCGGTGTGGAGGCGGGGATTCGACCCGGACGCCCTCGAAAACCCCTGTTTTTGTCGCCGATTGCCGACAAGGCTTCGGGGTGCTGGCGGAATATTCAATGAAATCAAGGGCTTAAGGCCGTCGCTCGTCAGCGACAGTCTCGCCGCCGGGCGACGGCGGGTCGGCCTTGAAGTGGCCTGGCGTGAGCTCGTGCTTCTGCAGCAGGCGGTAGAACTCGGTCCGGTTCCGGTCTGCAAGGCGAGCCGCGTCGGCCACGTTGCCATCCGTCAGCTTGAGAAGGCCCACCAGGTAGTCGCGCTCGAAGCGCTGCTTGGCTTCGGCATAGGTCTGGACCTCCACGCTCGGCACCCGCAGCGCGCGCTGCACCAGCGCCAGCGGGATGAGCGGCGAACTCGACAGCGCGCAGACCTGTTCGACCACGTTGAAGAGTTGCCGCACATTGCCCGGCCAGGAGGCGGTGGTCAGGGCCTTCAGGGCCTCGGGCGCGAAGCCGGACAGCCGCTTGCCGTACTTCGTCGACAGACGCTGCAGGAAATGGTTGGCCAGCAGGGGGATGTCCTCGCGCCGCGCGGAGAGCGGGGGCAGGCTGAGCGTCACGACGTTGAGCCTGTAGTAGAGATCCTCCCGGAACTGGCCGGCTTCCATCGCCGCATCCAGATCGCGGTGCGTGGCCGAGATGATCCGCACGTCGACATCGATCGACTGGCTGCCGCCCAGCGGGCGCACGGCGCGCTCCTGCAACACGCGCAGCAGCTTGACCTGCAGGGCCGGGGGCATGTCGCCGATCTCGTCGAGCAGCAGCGTGCCGCCGTCGGCCTGCTGGAACAGGCCCTTGTGGTTGGCGACCGCGTCGGTGAAGGCGCCCTTCATATGGCCGAAGAGTTCCGACTCCAGCAGTGCCTCGGGGATGGCGCCGCAATTGACAGCGACGAAGGGTTTGTCCGCGCGAGCACTCGCGCGATGGATGGCCCGGGCCAGGAGTTCCTTGCCGGCGCCGCTGTCGCCGCGCAGCAGCACGCTGGCGTCGGACTTGGCGACCATGCGTGCTTCGGCCAGCAACTCGGCCATGCGGTTGCTGCGGCTCACGATCTCGGAACGCCAGCTTTCGTCGCCGCCCTTGCCGCCCGCGGGGGCCGGCGAGCCGAGCGCGAGGGCCTGCGCGATCTTCTCCAGCAGCTCACGGGCGTCGTAGGGCTTGGTCAGGTAGGTGAAGACGCCGCGCGCCGTGGCTTCGACCGCGTCGGGGATCGTGCCGTGAGCGGTCAGCAGGATCACGGGCAGGGTCGGATGGCGCTTGCGGATTTCATCGAACAGCGCGAGCCCGTCGCGGCCCGGCAGGCGAACGTCGCTCAGGACGAGTTGCGGATGTTCGATCTCCAGTTGGGTCAACGCCGATTCTGCGGAGGTCACGGCCGTGACCTGGTAGCCGGCCGAGCTGAGTCGCATGGAGATCAGGCGGAGCATGTCCGGGTCGTCATCGACCACCAGGAGGCGGGCACCCGAGGGCGGCGGCGGTGGCGGCGTGGTGCGGTTCATTGGGTGGGCTTCGCACCGGCCGGCGCGGCGGCAGGAATCGGTGGCTGGGCGTTGGGGCGGGCGAAACTTCGCTCGATGGCCCGAAGGGCTTCGAGACGCTCGTTCAGCTGGTCGATGCGCCGCTGGCTGTCGCGCACCTGCTGCGCCTGGCGGTCGCGCTCATCCTCGACGCGCCGCTGTTCGACGTAGCGTGCCGCCAGCGCCCGCGCGAGCGGGTGCAGGGGCTGCGCGTCAGGCGAGGGGTTGGCCATCACGCGCTGCATCAGGCCCAATGCCCGGGCGAGGTCCGCCGGAACACGGGTCTGGGCCAGCACCAGCGCCACCTGCATCTGCGCGAGCGGGGTTTCGCCGGGGTCGCCGAGCCGCGCGAGTTCGGCGCTCAGTTCCGGCGGGCCGTACGGCCGCACCCTGTCGGCATAGCCGAGGATGGCGGCCACCGGTCCCTGCGTCAGTTGAGTGAAGACCAGCGCGGGTTGGGTGGCCGGCGCGATCGGCTCGGCCTCCACCGGCATCACGGTGGGGGCGGCGGGCGTCGGTGGCGGCGCGGGCGCGGCGGCGACGGCGACAGGGGGAGGCGGCGGGGGCGTGGCGCACCCGACGAACAGCAGCGGCAGGAGCATGCTCATGCCGAAGGCGGATCTGCGAAAGATCGAAAGGAACATGGGTCGGAAATGGCGCGTGTGAGGCGGGGGTCAGGCGGAGCGCGGCAGCTCAATGCGGAAACGGGCGCCGGGCGCGCCAGGCCCGCCCGGCAGCAGCGTGATGCGGCCCCCATGGGCTGCAATGTACTCCTGCACGATCGAAAGGCCGATGCCGGTTCCCTTGACCGAGTGCTCGGGTTGCCGCTCGCCTCGGTAGAAGGGCTCGAAGATGCGTTCGCGGTCGCCTTCGGCGATGCCGGGCCCGGCATCGCTGATGTCGATTCGCGCGGTGTCGGCGGTGCTCGAGACTTCGAAGGAAATGGTGCCCCCTCGGGCCGAGAAGCGGATCGCGTTGGACAGCAGGTTGGCCAGCGCGGTGCCGAGCTTGGTCGGGTCCACAAGCACGGCGATCGGCTCGCCCTCCGCCCGCACTGTCAGCCCGTTAGCTTGCCATTGCAGCCGCTGGGCCTCGATCTGTTCCTCGATCAGCGGCAGCAGCGGGGTGCGCTCCCGGCGCAGCTCGCGGGCCTCGAAGGCTGCGGCGTTGAAGCGCAGCAGGGCCTCGATCTGACCCTGCAGCGCAACGGTATTCTGCTGCAGGATCTGCGCGACTTCGCGCTGCGCCGGATTGAGCGGGCCGGTCACGCCGTCTTCCAGGAGCGAGACGCCCTCACGCAGGGCCGCCAGCGGAGTCTTGAGTTCATGCGACACATGACGCAGGAAGCGTGCCTTGTCCGCGTCCAGCTCGGTGAGGCGCAGCCGCAGCCATTCGAGTTGCTGCGACACACGGCGCACGTCGACCGGGCCGCGGATGTCGATCGGCTCGTCGAGCCGGTTCTCGCCCAGCCCCACGATGGCGCGTTCGAGTCGCTTGAATGGGCGCGCCAGCCAGATGCCGAAGGCGAGCGCGAGGGCGACAGCCAGCGCGCTGGCTGCAACCACCAGCCGCATGAGCCGCGTGCGGGCCGACTCGATACGATCGGCTAGCGCGTTGTTCTGCGTCTCGATGAGCAGCTGGGCCTGCTGCGCGATGTTGGTGTTCAGCGCATCGAGGTCGCGAAACTGCATCGCCATCGAACTCTCACGCGTGAGCGCGGTGTCCGAGCTGCCGTTCATCAGTCCTTCGATCACCTCGAACTGGGCGCGCCACTGGTCGGGCCCGTTGGGCGGGATGCCGTTGCTTGCGAGCCGTTCGAGCACTTGGCGGGCGTCGCGCGCGGCATCGTCGAAGCGGCGGCGCAGCACCGCGTCGTTCAACACGAGCGACTGGCGGCCCGCGCGCTCCATCGCCGCGCTGCGCTCGGCCAGCGACTGGGCCGCACCCGAGAGGGTCAGCGCGCGCGCCGCCGCGTCGCGGCTGTCGGTCATCAGCAGGTCGTACTGGAACACCGCGCGCAGGGCGACGCCGACAAGCAGTGCCGTGATGAGCAGGAATGCGAACAGGAGCAGCTGCTGGAACGAGCCGCGCGCCGACTTCAGGTTCGCCATCAGGCCGCGGGTGCCGCGAGTTCGCGGCCGGCTGCGCTCGTCGATTCGGTGGTCACCACCTCGCCGCGCAGGGTATAGGCCAGCGAGCGCGTGATGCGCAGATCGACCATCCGCCCGACCAGCCGCGCGTCGCCTTCGAAGTTGACGACGCGGTTGCACTCGGTGCGGCCCATCAGTTCGCCGGCGTCCTTGCGCGATGCGCCCTCGACCAGCACGCGATGCACCGTCCCGACGCGGCTTTCGCCGAAACGCCTGACATTGCCGTCGATCACGGCCTGCAGCTGCTGCAGGCGCGCGAGCTTGACGGCATGCGGCGTGTCGTCGCGCAGCGCCGCCGCCGGCGTGCCGGGGCGGGGGCTGAAGATGAAGCTGAAGCTGGCGTCGAAGGCGAGCTCATCGATCAGCTTCATCATCTTGCCGAAGTCCTCGTCCGTCTCGCCGGGAAAGCCGACGATGAAGTCGCTGCTGAGCGCGAGCCCCGGGCGGATGGCGCGCAGCTTGCGCACCGTGCTCTTGTATTCCATCGCGGTATAGCCGCGCTTCATCGCCATCAGGATGCGGTCGCTGCCGTGCTGCACCGGCAGGTGCAGGTGGCTGACCAGTTGCGGGAGGCGGCCGTAGGCCTCGATCAGGCGCGGGGTGAATTCGTTCGGGTGGCTCGTGGTGTAGCGGATGCGCTCGATGCCGGGGATCTCGGCGATGTATTCGAGGAGCAGCGCGAAGTCGGCGATCTCCGCCGTGTCTCCCATCCGGCCCCTGTAGGCGTTGACGTTCTGTCCCAGCAGAGTCACCTCGCGCACGCCCTGGTCGGCGAGACCCGCGACCTCGACCAGCACGTCGTCGAGCGGCCTGTTGACCTCCTCGCCGCGCGTGTAGGGCACCACGCAGTAGCTGCAGTACTTTGAGCAGCCTTCCATGATCGAGACGAAGGCGGTCACGCCATCGACGCGCGCCGGCGGCAGGTGGTCGAACTTCTCGATTTCCGGGAAGCTGATGTCGACCTGCGGCCGGCCTTCGCGCTCGCGCTGGTTCAGCAGCTCGGGCAGCCGGTGGAGGGTCTGCGGGCCGAAGACCACGTCGACATAGGGCGCGCGGGCGATGATCGCCGCGCCTTCCTGGCTCGCGACGCAGCCGCCGACGCCGATCTTCACGCCCTTGGCCTTGAGGTGCTTGACGCGGCCGAGGTCGGAGAAGACCTTCTCCTGCGCCTTCTCGCGCACCGAACAGGTGTTGAAGAGGATCAGATCGGCCTCCTCCACGTTGGAGGTCGGTTCATAGCCGTCGGCGGCACGCAGCACGTCGGCCATCTTGTCCGAGTCGTACTCGTTCATCTGGCAGCCGAAGGTCTTGATGAAAACTTTGGGGGTCATGGTGCTCTCCCGGGTGGGGTCCGGATTGCTGTGCTCGGGTCGGCAAGAGTGCCGCGGCCGCAACTGCCGAGCGCGGACGGCGACGGGTGTTGCGGCCTTGTTTGCCGGTCGGCTACTCGCCGAATTTCGGAAGCTGGTCGAACGGCGTCTTGCCGTCGTCCCTCGGGCCGCTGTTGGCCACGAAAGGCCAGAAGTTGAACATCGGCCTGTCAGCCGACGCCCGCTTGGCCTGTGCTTCCTCCGGCGTGAGGATCCAGACCTCGCTCACCAGGCCGCTGGCGTCGCGGGTGTAGTTCACCAGCAGGTTCTGGCCGGTGATGGACGCCGGCATGGTGAGCATGCGCTGGGCGCTGCGGATGCGCGCGCCCGGCGCGAGCCGTTCGGGCTGGCCGTCGAGCAGGATCTCGGGCGGGTTCACCACCATGAACTTGCCGCGCAGCGTGCCGATGGGGAAGTTGCGGCCGCCGTTGGCGGCCTCGTTCTGCGTCTGTGTCGGAGGCGCATCCTGCGCGGCGGCATTCGAGGCGCCCAGCGAGGCCACGGAGACGAGTCCGGCCAACAGCGCCATCGAAGCGACGGGATGCAGGGAAGGTTTGCAGCGGTTCATGGGGTACATCCAGAGGCTGTGGGAGCGGGCATTCTAGCGGCCTGGGCCTTCCCGGCGCCCAAGCGCCGGGGTGCCGAAAAGAGCCTCTGTGCGTGTGGTGATGCATGAGCGCTTTACTTATCTTTACGGCAGTGATCGACTCCGTTGGCGGGCCGCTGTTTTAATGATTGATACTGGGTGTAAGTGCGCCCGGAGCGCGGCCGATGAGCCCTCGATACAACGTACAAGCCCCATGAAGAAGAATCTCGCCCTGACCCTCGTCGCTGTGCTGGTCGTCGCCGCCGCGGCCGGCACCTGGTGGTCGGGCAACAAGGCGCGCAGCGGCGCGCAGGAAGCCCGCGGCAGCGCCGCCGGTGGCTCCGCGAAGGGCTCGACGGCGCTCGGCGGCGCCCCCGCCATGGTCACGCTGGCCGCTGCGCAGCGGCAGAACGTGCCGGTCACGGTGCAGGTCAACGGCAGCGTGGTCCCGCTCAACAGCGTCGACCTTCGCCCGCAGGTGACCAATACCGTGCGCGAAGTGCATGTGAAGGAGGGTCAGTTCGTGAAGGCGGGCCAGTTGCTCTTCACCCTCGACGAGCGTCCCGACCAGGCCAACCTCGCCAAGGCGCTCGCTCAGCAACAGAAGGACGAGGCCACGCTGGCCGACCTCGAACGCCAGTACAAGCGCAGCCAGGAGCTGGTGGCGCAGAACTTCATCGCCAAGAGCGCCGCCGAAGCCACGCTGTCCCAGCTCGACGCGCAGCGCGCTGCCGTGGCGGCCGACCGCGCCGCCGTGCAGTCGGCGCAGGTCGCGCTGGGTTACGACACGCTGCGTGCGCCCATCGCCGGGCGCATCGGCGGCGTCAATATCTATCCGGGAACGCTGGTGCAGCCCAGCCTCTCGCTGGTCACGATCACGCAGCTCGATCCGATCGCCGTCAGCTTCCCGGTGCCCGAAGGCCGGCTGCAGGACCTGCTGGCGGCGTCGCGCGCCAAGGGTGTCGTCGAGGCGGTGGTGGCGGGGCGCAAGGAGCCGCTCAAGGGAGAGCTGAACTTCGTCGACAACACGGTCGATCCGCTGATCGGCACCGTTCGCGCCAAGGCCGTGTTCGCCAACGCCGACCAGAGCCTCTGGCCGGGCCAGTTCGTCCAGACCCGCGTCACCGTGAGCACGCTCAACGACGCGACCGTGATCCCCGCCGCGGCCGTCATGATGCTGACCGAGGGCCCCGCGGTCTACGTGGTCGATGCCGACAAGACGGCCTCGCGCCGCAAGATCCAGACCCTTCATTCCTTCGGTACGCAGGTCGCCGTGCGCGGCGTCGAGCCGGGCGAGCAGGTCGTCATCGAGGGCAAGCAGAACGTACGCCCGGGCGGCAAGGTCCGGCTCGACGCCTCGGCCAGACCGCAGCAGCAGCCCGGCAGCCCGGCCTCCGATGCCACGCCCGGAAGCGCCGCATCCGTGGGGCCCTCCAACGCCAGCGTCGTCGCGGAGCGGGAGCGCTCATGAACATCTCCGAGCTGTGCATTCGCCGGCCGGCGATGACAGTGCTGCTCTCGGCGGCGGTAGTGGTCGTCGGTATCTTTGCCTACTTCCAGATTCCGGTCGCGGCCCTGCCGAGCTACAACACGCCGGTCATCAACGTCAACGCGCAGCTGCCGGGCGCCAGTCCGGACACGATGGCCTCGTCGGTCGCGCTGCCGCTCGAAAAGCAGTTCTCGACCATTCCCGGCCTGCAGACCATCAGTTCGGTGAATACCCAGGGCGTGACCTCTCTCACGCTCGAATTCGTCAGCAGCCGCGATATCGATGCCGCGGCGGTCGACGTCCAGGCGGCGCTGCTTCGCGCGCAACGCCAGCTGCCCGTCGAGCTCACGCAGTTGCCCTCCTACCGCAAGGTCAATCCGGCCGACGCTCCGGTGCTCTTCATCGCGATGGTGTCGGATTCGATGAATCCCGCCGAGCTCAACGACTATGCAGAGAACCTGATCTCGCCGACGCTGTCGACCATCGATGGCGTGGCCCAGGTCGGGGTGTATGGCCGCAAGGCCTTCGCGGTGCGCGTCAAGGCCGATGCCGACCTGCTCAATGCGCGCAACATCACGCTCGATGAGCTGGCCAATGCGGTGCGCCTGGCCAACGCCAACACGCCGGTCGGCGTGCTGGATGGGCCGCGCCAGACGCTCACCATCCAGGCCAACGAGCAGATGCTCAAGGCCGCCGATTTCGCCAAGGTGATCGTCGGCCAGCGCAATGGCGCCCCGGTGCGCCTGGACGAGGTCGCCACCATCGAGGACAGCTTCGAATCGGTCAAGACGGCCAGCAGCTTCAACGGCAAGAGCTCGATTTCGCTGGCCGTACAGCGCCAGCCCAACGCCAATACCGTGCAGGTCGTCGATGCGGTGCGCGCGCTGATGCCGCGCTTCAAGGAGGAGCTGCCGCAGTCGGTCGAGATCAACCTGGTCAACGACCGCTCGCTGTCGATCCGCGAGGCGGTGCACGACGTGCAGCTCACGCTGCTGGGAACCGTCCTGCTGGTGGTGCTGGTGATCTTCCTCTTCCTGCATCGGGTGGTGGCCACGCTGATTCCGGCGGCCACGATCCCGATTTCCCTGATCGGGGCGGTCGCGCTGCTCTACGCCTTCGGCTACAGCCTGGACAACGTGTCGCTGCTCGGCATCACGCTGGCGGTGGGGCTGGTCGTCGACGATGCGATCGTGGTGCTCGAGAACATCATGCGTTACGTCGAGAAGGGCATGGAGCCGATGGCGGCCGCGCTGCGCGGCGCGCGCGAAGTGGGCTTCACCATCATCTCGATCTCGATTTCCCTGGTCGCGGTGTTCATCCCGATCTTCTTCATGCCGGGCGTGATCGGCCTGCTGTTCCACGAGTTCGCGGTCGTTGTGGCCCTGGCCGTGCTGGTGTCGGCCGTCGTGTCGCTCACGCTGGTGCCGATGCTCGCGAGCCGGCTGCTCAAGCACGCGCCGCCCAAGGAAGGCGCGGCAGGCGGGGAGGCTGTTGTCATCGACCACGAGGAACAGCATCCAGAGCCCGGCACCGCGATCGGCCGTGTCTTCGAGCGCGGCTACCGCTCGGTCCACCGCAACTACATGCGCTCCCTCGACTGGACACTGCGCCACCGAGGCATCATGCTGCTCGTCGCGGCATCCACCTTCGCGCTGACCGCCTGGATGTTCGTCACCATCCCCAAGGGCTTCTTCCCCGAGGAAGACATCGGGCAGATCCAGATCACGACCGAGGCCGCCGAAGACATCTCCTTCCCTGCGATGAAGACCTTGCAGGACCGCGTGTCCGACGCGCTCCAGGCCGACCCCAGCGTGGCCTACGTCAACTCCTTCATCGGCGTCGGAGGCCCGACCGCGACGCAGAACTCGGGTCGGCTGTTCGCCGTGCTCAAGCCCCGCGCAGAGCGCTCGGCGATGGCGCAGGTGCTCGAGGCGCTGCGCAAGCGCTTCCGGGAGATCCCGGGCATCGCCGTCTACATGCAGCCGGTCCAGAACCTGCGCCTGGGCGGGCGCCAGAGCAAGGCGCGTTTCCAGTACACGCTGCAGAGCGTGAACGCCGGCACCATGGGCATCTGGGCCGACCGGCTGATGGAACGCATGCGGGCCGACCCCTCCTTCCGCGACGTGACCAGCGACTCGCAGAATCGCGGCCTGCAGGCGTCGATCGACATCGATCGCGTCAAGGCCGGCGTGCTGGGCGTCGCGGTCGGCGATCTGCGCACCGCGCTCTACAACGCTTACGGCGATCGGCAGATCGGCAGCATCTACGCCGCGAGCAACACCTACCAGATCATCCTGTCGGCGGCCGACAATGATCGGCAATTCGAGGAAGACATGTCGCGCCTGTCGGTGCGCAACAAGGCCGGCCAATTGGTGCCGCTGTCGGCGTTCTCGACCGTCAAGCGCACGGTGGGACCCACCTCGATCAACCACCAGGGGCAGTTGCAGGCGGTCACCGTGTCCTTCAATCTCGCGCCCGACGTGCCGCTGGGCAACGCGACGGCCAAGATCGACGCGTTCAAGGCCGAGCTGAAGATGCCGCCTTCGATCATCACCACTTATGGCGGCGATGCGGCGGTGTTCCAGAGCTCGCAGTCGAGCCAGGCGGTGCTGCTGATCCTGGCCGTGCTCGTGATCTACGTGCTGCTGGGCGTGCTGTACGAAAGCTACATCCACCCGCTCACCATCCTGGCCGGCCTGCCATCGGCGGCGGTGGGGGCGCTGCTGTCGCTCAAGCTCTTCGGATTCGACCTGACCCTGATCGCGACCATCGGCATCCTCCTGCTGATCGGCATCGTGAAGAAGAACGCAATCATGATGATCGACTTCGCGCTCGATGCGCAGCGCACCGAGGGCATGCAGCCGATCGACGCGATCCGCGAGGCCTGCCGGCTGCGCTTCCGGCCGATCCTGATGACCACGCTGGCGGCGCTCATGGGGGCCTTGCCGCTCGCGCTCGGCCTGGGAACCGGGGCTGAACTGCGCCAGCCGCTGGGCGTGGCGGTCGTCGGGGGCCTGATCTTCTCGCAGGTGATCACGCTCTACATCACGCCGGCGATCTACCTCGCGCTCGACCGCTACAGCGGAAGCGGGCCGATGCAGGTACTGCCGGGCGAGGATGTGCCGCATCGGGCGGACGGCCACGCGGCAGGCGCCTTGACCTGAAGCCCCGTCGGGGCAGGATCAGAAGACGGTGTGGCCGCTGTGCAGGTTCGGCTGCGCGCCGGATGCCACGGCGCGCAGCGACTTGCGTGCCGCCGCCGTGGGACGCGATGAAGCGCCCTGCGACACGCGCAATGCCCAGTCGCACACCACCGCCATGAAGATCTGCTGCGACGCCAGCGAGGTCAGGCTGTGGTCGATTTCGCCGATGAATTCGTACTCGAAGTCCTGCGTGAAGGCCTCGTCGGCGAACGGGCCCAACTGGTCGCGGTTGCGGTCTCTCACATGCATCGTGCCGGTGTAGAGCAGCAGCACCGCCACCTTGCGCTCGGCCAGCTGCATCATCGCGCGGCGGAACGATGCGGCGATGGCTTCGGGCGTGTCTTGTTCGTAGATGTCGGGCGCGGCGGCCATCGCGGCGCTGCGGGAGAACTTGCGCTGCAGCCAGCGTGCCGTCTTGCCGAGCACGGCCGGATTGGTCGGCGCCGCCAGCGCGCGCCACATGGTGCGTTCCCAGCGCGAGCGTCGGCTCGGGAATGCGTAGCCGTCGAACATGAGCAGGCCGACCACCCGCGAATCTGCGATGGCGACCGATTTGCCATTGGAAGCACCCGAGCACAGGCCGATCACGATGAAGCGCCGGACACCCAGCGTGGTTTCCATCAGGTTCATCGCGGCCTGCAGGTCGAACACCGCCTGCGTGAGAAAGTGTTCGGATCCGGCGGCCGGACCGCTGTCGCCGAGCCCCGCGAGATCGAAGCGGATGCCGCTGATCCCGTGCGCGGCCAGCTGCCGCGCCAGCTTGACGTTAATGCGCCGCGGCCCGATGCGGTGATTGGCGCCCATGTTGAGCATGAGGCAGGCTACCGGTTCCAGCGCGCCGTCGGCGGGCGTCGTGATGACGCCGATCAGCGCGCCTTCGGGACCGAACTGAACGGGTGTCTCTTTGTAGTCAGTCATGGACTTCTGCCAGGAGGCGTTGCAGCGCCTCGGTAGGGACCATCGCATTGTTGGGATGCGGATCGGTGGTCCAGGCCAGCGGGTGCTGGAACGGCGTGGCACGCAGCGGCATGTGACGGGCGGCTTCCCTGGCCGCCCATTGCATCGCGGCGTGGTCTTCGGGATCGGCCAGCATCACCGTGTCATGCAAGGCCGTGAGCTGGAGCGTTTCCGGCCCGAGCCCGCGCAACTGCTGGCGCAAGAGCTTCGACACGCCGAAGCCGAAGAGTTCGTCGGTGAAGGCATCCTGGTCTTTCGCCAGCCGTCGGCGCCAGGCGGGCTTGGGGACACAGAAGGAGCGCTCAAGGGCATCGACGTGGCCGGCGCGCAGTTGCTCCAGATAGCGCGCGCCGTCCACGATCGGGTCCCAGAGGATGAGCCGCGAGGGATCGCTGCGACCGCTCCTGGCCGCCAGCACGGCCAGAGTGGCGCCCAGGCGCGCGCCGAGCCAGATGACGCGGCGGCCGCCGATGCGGCGCCGCA
This sequence comes from Variovorax sp. 01T432, assembly GCF_056398605.1. Lineage (NCBI taxonomy): Bacteria > Pseudomonadati > Pseudomonadota > Betaproteobacteria > Burkholderiales > Comamonadaceae > Variovorax > Variovorax sp. 01T432. The sequence continues at coordinate 50,224 of NZ_JBFTPS010000012.1, read as the reverse complement.
GTTCTTCGTGCGCGGCGCCGATGTCTCGCCGCCAGCCGTCGAGGTCGCCGTCGGTGTCTTCGCCGGGCGAGTCGCCGCTGCCGTGGAAGTCGAAGCGCAGCACCGCCACGCCGGAGCGCGCGAGACGGTCCGACAGCACCCGGAACAGCCGGTGGGCGCGGATCGCCTCCTGCCCGAAGGGGGGACAGATCAGGACCGCGACATCGCTCTCGCGCTCGGGTGAGTGGAACAGGCCGAAGAGTTGCCGCGAGGCAGGGCCAAAAAGCATGGGAGTCATGCGTACAGCTCACTTTCCTGGAGGCGGCGGCGCGGCGCGGACGCCTCGTACGACAGTACACGGGCCACCGCGCATACGATGCCGCTTCCGCCATCGAAGGAGGACAGCACGAGGCGCGCCACGCTGTCGTCGCCGGCGATGCAGATCTCGCGCTCATCGCCGACGAGGCCGACGTCGAAGCTGCGCGTGTCCACGTTGAGCCCCATGCCCGTCGCTTTCAGGCAGGCTTCCTTGCGCGTCCAGCAGGTCAGGAAGGCGCGGTCGCGTTCCGCCGGGGCGATCGCGTCGAGCGCGAGGCGTTCGGCATCGGTGAAATGGTTCCGGGCCAAGGCCGTGGCATCCGGCATGCTGCGCAGCACTTCGAGGTCGACGCCGATGTCGGCGCCCACGTCGTCGTCATGGCCGAGCGCGATCAGCGCGACCGACTGGCTGTGGCTCAGATTGAAGCGCACGCCGGCGGGCTCGACCAGCGCGGGCTTCCCGAAGGCGCCGACGCTGAAGTCGAGGAAGGCCCCGGGAATGCCGGTCTGCGCGGACAGCACGCTGCGCAGCGCCGCATGGGCGGCGACGAAGCGATGGCGGTCGCGCGCGAAGACAAAGCGCCGGGCACGCTCCCACTCCTCCTCCGACAGACAGGCCGCCGCTTCCGGCGACGGCACGGCGTCGAGGTCGATGCGCCACAGGCGGCAGCGGGCGGCGCAGGGGAGATGCACGATGGACATGACGCTTCCTCAGCCCTTGCGGCCCCAGCCTGAGAACACGCGCCCGAGCAAACCGCGCTTGGGCTCGGCCGCCGGCGCGGCCAGAGGGTCGATCGCGGTGCCCGAGGCGGCGGATGCGAGCTGCCCCAGGCTTTCGAACACATAGCGGCGCGGTTCCACCCGGAAGCCCATGACCTGTTCCGCCTGCGCAATGACGCGCATCGCGATCAGCGAGTCGCCGCCAAGGTCGAAGAAGTTGTCGTTGGCGCGAATGTCGTTCACGTCGATGCTGAGCGCGCTGGCCCAGATCTGGGCCAACTGCGCCTGCTCGGGCAGCAGCAGAGTCTGCGGCTGCTGGGGCCGCGCGGCCATGGCCGCGGCGGGGGTCAGCGTTGCCGGGGTGTCGCCGGCCGCGAGACGCTGCAGGTAGACCGCGCTGGCCGACTCGGCCGGGCTTGCGATGGTTTCCAGCATGCCGTCAGGCTGCTCCGCCACGCGGCGCAGCAACTCGGCGTAGCGCTCCTTGAAGGCGGCGCCAGTCTCGCGCCTGTAGATGTCGGCGTTGTAGGTGATCGCGCCCTCGAGGCCCTTGGGCTTGTCCATCAGCCAGATGCCCAGGTCGTCCGTCGCGCCGCGTTGCAGCAGGTGCATCTGGCGGTGCTTGAGGTTGCCGATGTCCTGCGGACGCTCCCGTGCATCCTGGAAGGAGAACAGCGCCTGATAGAGACCCACGCCCTGCGCGCGCTCGGCGAACTCCGGTTCGCTGACCAGGCGCTCGAACGGAACCTGCTGGTGGTCCATCACCGCCACCAGCTCCTGCTTGATGTAGCGCATGAACTCGCCGAAACGCAGCGACTTGTCGATCTGGAAGGACAGCGGCAGCACGTTGTTGAAGAAGCCCATGACCGACTCGGTTTCGGGCGCCTCGCGGCCGCGCACCGGCGTCGCGATGACGATCGAGCGGGTGTCGATGATGCTGCTCATCATCAGGATGTAGACCCCCAGCGTCAGCATGTTGAGCGTGACGTCGTGCTTGCGTCCGATCTCGCGCAGCCGCTCGGTCAACTCCTTGTCGATGCTGATCCAGTAGGTGCCGCCCTCGCCGCTCATCCCCGCCCGGCGCGGCATGTCGGTGCGCGGCGCCTTGGGGGTCGGCGAGTTCGCGAAGCGGTTCTTCCAGTAGCGCAGCTGGGACTCGAATTCGGGTTGGGCGAGCCAGCGCACATACCAGTCGGCATAGTCGCCATGGGTCGCGGTGAGCGCCGGCAGGCCGTGCGGCTCGCCACGGACCAGCGCGCCGTAGATGGCCGAGAGCTCGGTCTGCAGGACGTCGAAGGACCAGCCGTCCCAGATCAGGTGGTGCGGCACGAAGACGAAGGCGTGGTCGTCGTCGGCGATCTTGTAGAGCGCCGCATTGAAGAGCGGTGCGCGGTGGATGTCGATCGAACGATCCGCGACTTCCTGCATGCGCTCGGCCAGTTCGGCCTCCCGCTGGTCGGCCGCAAGCGTGGTCAGGTCGAAGACCGGCAGGTCCAGCGCGACCTCGTCCGCGATCATCATCGCCGGCGCGCCGGTTGCCGGGTCGACCCCCACGCTGCTGCGCAGCACCGCCTGCCGCCGCACGATCTCCTGCAGGGCAGTCTTGAATTTCGGAATGTCCAGCGGCCCGCCCAGGCGGTGCGCGGACGGCGCGTTGTAGACCGGGCGTCCCGGGTGCAGGTCCTCGATGAAGCGGATGCGTTCCTGCATGGGCGTCAGCGGCGCGCTGCGGCGGTCCGCCACGTGCAGGATCGGCTCGCTGCGCGGCGCATTGCCGCCGTCCAGACCATCGATCGCCGCCGCCAGCCGTTCGGCCGTGGGTGCCTGGAACAGCATGCGCAGCGGCACCGTGACTTCGAACTCGCGGCTCAGGAGCGTCGCCAGGCGAGCGGCCAGCAGCGAATGCCCGCCGAGCGAGAAGAAGTCGTCGTGGATGCCGAGTCCGGGCAGATTGAGCACGCGCTCCATCGTCTGGAGCACGATGCGCTCGCGCTCATTGCGCGGCGCCACCCTTTCGGTGCTGTCGTTGCGCGTCGCGCTCGGCTTGGGCAGTGCCTTGCGGTCCACCTTGCCGTTGGGCAGAAGCGGGATGGCATCCAGCGTCACCACGTGCTGCGGCAGCATGTATTGGGGCAGGCGGCTGCGCAAATGCGCATCCAGCGCGCTCATGTCCACGGTGGCACCCGGCGAGGGCGCAAGGTAGGCCACCAGGCGCACGTCACCTGGCTGGTCTTCGCGGGTGATGACGACGCTGCGCGCCACACCGGGCGCCTCGTTGCAGCGGGCCTCGATTTCGCCGAGTTCGATGCGGTAGCCGCGCACCTTGACCTGGAAGTCGAAGCGGCCCATGTGCTCCAGCAGGCCGTCGTTGCGCCAGCGGCCGCGGTCGCCGCTGCGATAGATGAGCGTCTGCACGCCGTCGATGGCGACGGTGACGAAGCGCTCGGCCGTGAGATCGGGCCGATCGAGATAACCCTGCGTCACGCCCATGCCGCTGATGCAGATCTCGCCCGGCACGCCGATCGGGCAGCGCTGCAGGTTGCTGTCGAGAATCCAGACGCCGGTGTTGGCCATCGGACGGCCGATCGAGACGCCGCGCGCCGCGATGCGGGGGCGCTCCATGCGCCAGGTGGTGGACCACACCGTGGTCTCGGTCGGCCCGTAGAGGTTCCACAGTTCGGTCGTGCGGTCCAGCAGTTCGAGCGAGAGATCCGCCGGCACGGGCTCGGCGCCGATCCAGGCCCGGAAGCCGCGCTGCCCCGACCATTGTGCGTCGAGCAGCAGGCGCCACATGCCGGGCGTGGCCTGCAGGATGGTGATCGCTTCCGAGTCGAGCAGCGCCCGCAGCCGGTTGCCGTCCATGGCGACTTCCCGCTGCACGATGACGATCTCGGCGCCCGCCGCCAGCGGCAGCATCACCTCGGGGACGGCCATATCGAAGGAGAGCGTGGTCACCGCGGCCAGGCGGTCCTGGGCATGGATGCCCGGCTCGCGCTGCATGGTCTCCATCAGGTTGGCCACGGCCCGGTGCGGCACGCACACGCCCTTGGGCTTGCCGGTGGAGCCGGAGGTGTAGATCACATAGGCCGTGTCTTCGGCCTGCGCATCCTGCGCGCCGGCCACGGGCGGCGTCGCCGGCTCTTCGAGCCAGGCGGTTTCGCGGTCGAGCAGGAACACGCGGTTCGCCGAGTCCGCGCGCCAGTGCTTCGGCGCGGCGGCAATCGACGAGGCCGTCAGCAGCAAGCCCAGCTTCGCGTCCTCGGCGTAATAGTCCAGCCGCGCTTGCGGGAAAGCCGGGTCGAGCGGCACATAGGCGGCGCCGCTCTTGAGCACTGCCAGCAAGGCCACGAACATGTCGGCACCGCGGTCGAGGCAAAGGCCCACGCGTTCGCCGCGGCCCATGCCGCGCGCGCGCAGCGCATGCGCCAGGCGGTTGGAGCGTTCATCCAGTTCGCGGTAGCTCATGCTCCTCGCGCCGTCGCGCAAGGCCGGCCGCCCGGGCTGTTTCGCCGCCTGCGCCACGAAGCCGGCGTGCATCAGCGGCGCGCCTTCCAGCGGGGTCGGGGCCGGCTGCAGGGCCGAGACCGCGCGGGCTTCGTCGGCCGACAGCACGTCGAGCTTGCCGACCGCCTGGGTCGGGTCGCGCACCACGGCGCGCAGCAGGCATTCATACATGCCGAGCCAGCGGCGGATCGTCACGTCGTCGAACAGGTCGGCGTTGTACTGCGCTTCCATCTGCATGCCGCCCGCGACGGGCGTGATGTTGAGGAAGATCTCGAAGTTCTCGTAGCGCCGCCCGATGGTGCCCTGCTCGACCCGCAGATCGGGAAAGTTGCCGTCGTTGGGGGCGGCGTCGCGGTCCACGTTGAAAAGTACATTCACCAGCGGAAGGCGGCTCGGATCGCGCGGCACCGGCAGCTTCTTGAGCAGCGAGCCATAGGTCAGCGTCTGGTGCTCGAAGGCATCGAGCAGGGCGCTGCCCGACTGGCGCGAGAGCTGGTCGAAGCCGGTCTGCGCATCGACCGCGACGCGGATGGGCAGCAGGTTGACGCAATGTCCCACCAGCGAGGGCATGTCGCTGGGCATCTGGCCGGCGGCGGCAATGCCGATCACCAGGTCGTCCTGCGCCGTGAGGCGATGCAGGGTCGCGGCGAAAGCGCTGAACATCGTGGCGAACAGGCTGGTGCCCTGCGCGGCCCCGACCTTGCGAAGCGCGTCGATCAGGTCCTGGCCCAGCACCTGGTCGATGCGGTACGAACTGAAGGTGCGCACCGGGGGGCGCGGGCGATCGAGCGGCAACTCCAGCACGGGCAGGCTGCCGCCCGCGAAGCGCGAGAGCCAGTAGTCGACATGGCCCTGCATGGCCGGGCTCCCTGCTTCCTGTGCTTCCCATGCGGCGTAATCGGAATACTGGGCTGCCGGTTCAGGCGCCGGGCCGGTGCCCGTCTGCTCGGCATAGAGCAGGCCGAGGTCCTCGCTGATGACGCCCCACGACCAGCCGTCGCAGATCGCATGGTGCGCGGTCATGAGGAGCACATGGTCGGTCGGCGAAAGCTGGTAGAGCGCGGCCCGGAACAACGGCCCCCGTTCGAGGTGGAACGGGGCCAGCACGGCGGCCGTCGCTTCTTCTTCGAGGCGGCGCTGCTGCGCCGCGGGGTCCAGCTGCCGCAGATCGTGCTCCGCCAGGTCCAGTTGCGTCGCCTCTCCGATCAGCAACTGCGTGCCATCGGGCGAGATGGTCGAGCGCAGGGACTCGTGGCGCTCGATCAGCTTGTCCAGGGCGGTGCCCAGGGCGCGCGCGTCCAGCGGGCCCTTCAGGCGCAGGCGCAGCGACTCGTTGTAGGCCAGCGATGCCTGCGGGCTCAGCTGGTCGCCCAGCCAGACTTCGCGTTGAGCTTCGGTGGTCGCGACGATGCGCTCGATCAGGCCCGATGCGAACGGGTCGAACGCGTCGGCGGCCTCGTCGGATGGGATGGCGACGGCTTCGGTCATGCTTGGTACTTGGTGAATTTGCCTTGGACCTTGGGATCCGGAACGAACCAGGCGGGCTGGCCGTCCTTGTCGCGGCCCAGGCGCGCATCGGGGGCCGGCGGGTGGGACGGGTCGAGCGTCAGCTTGGGCGCGCCGCGGCGCGGCAGCAGCTCGGCTTCCTGCATCTCGGCCACCGACTCCTTGAAGGCGGACTTGATGGTCGCGATGTCCTGTTGCGAATGCGCCGCGGTCATGAAGCAGGGGAAGTTGTCCAGAATGTGCACGCCGCGGCTGCGCATCATGGCGAACAGCAGGTCCTGCAGCGGATGGTCTTCCAGCCAGCTCACGCGCCAGAGCGAGGAGAAGTAGCGGATCTCGAGCGGCGCGCCCGCTTCGCGGCAGAAGGCCGAGAGTTCGTCCGCCATGGCCGCGGTGTGGAGGTTCAGCTGAGTCTGCAGCGCGTTGTTGTCCTCCTTCAGCCGGCCCAGCGCGGCCTTGGCCGCCGCCAGGGCGAGCGGATGCCGCACGAAGGTGCCCGCGAAGTAGGTCACGCCCACCGTCGGCACCGAATCGTCGCCGTACTGCCAGGCGCCGCCGTCGAGCGCATCCATGAATTGACGCTTGCCCGCCACCACGCCGACGGGCAGGCCGCCGCCGATGACCTTGCCATAGCAGGCCAGGTCGGCGCGAACGCCGAAGACGGCCTGCGCGCCGCCGATGTGCGAGCGGAACCCGGTGATGACCTCGTCGAAGATCAGGCAGGTTTCGGACTTCTCGGTGATCGCGCGCACCTCGCGCAGGAACTCGCGCGGCTGGAAGTCGGGGCGACGGCTTTGCACCGGCTCGACCAGCACGGCGGCCAGGTCGTCGGCGTTGGCGCGGATGTATTCCAGCGCTTCGGGCGTTCCGTAGTCGAGCACGCGCACGTCGCCGAACATCCCCTGCATCACGCCCGGCGCGGCTGACATGCCCTTGGCATTGCGGCCGGCGCGCACCAGCACTTCGTCGAAGGTGCCGTGGTAGGAGCCGGTGAACACCACGACGGTGTTGCGCCCGGTGGAGGTGCGCGCGATGCGGATGGCGGCCATCACCGCTTCCGAGCCCGTGTTGCAGAGAGCCGCGCGGTCGAAGCCGGTCATCTCACAGACGAGCTTGCAGACCTCGGCGGCCAGCGGATGCTGTGGCCCGATCTCGAAGCCGGCGTCGAGCTGATGGCGCAACGCATCCAGGATGAAATCCGGCTGCCATCCGAACAGGTTCATGCCGAAGCCGCTGAGCACATCCACGTACTCGTTGCCGTCCAGGTCCCACATCTTCGAGCCCTTGGAGCGGTCGATGACGATCTGGTAGGTGATCTCCTTCGTCGTCGGCCGGAAGCCGTTGACCACGCGGGGGTCGGCCATGTACGAACGATTGTCCTGCGTGAAGGCCTTGCTCTTGGCGGTGCGCTCGACGTAGCGGCGGATGAACGCCGCCAGCCGCGCCTTCTGCAGTTCGGTCGGCTCCTTGACCTGCGTGTGGATGCGCGCAATGGCGCCGAAGGCCTTCTTGACGTCGTACTTGGGCGGCGCCAGCGGCTCCTCGGCAGCCGGTGGCGCGGAATTGGACGCCGTGGCCGCAGCGGTAGCCATGGGCGTGGGTTGCTCCACCGGCGCGACCGGCAGCGCGGGGCTGGCCGGAGCCGTCGGTGCCGCTGACAGCAATGCGAGCTGCTGCTGCATCAATTGCATCTGCTGCGCGATGACCTGCTGGACCAGGCCGCCGTTGCCGGCCGTCAGGGCCACGGCGGGCAGGGGCCTCGCCATCTGCATCGCGATGGGTTGAGGCGTCGCCGCCGGCGTGGCCGCCACCGTCGCAACCGTCGCAACCGGCGTTGCGGCCGCCGCGGGCGCGACGACCGGATCGGGCGCCAGCGTCGCGTCGAGGAACCCCGCCAGCGCATCGAAGCTTCGATAGCTTTCCATCAACTGGCGGAAGGTCAGGCCGGTCTTGAACTGCTTCTTGACCTGCAGCGCGACCTGCGTGAGCGTCAGCGAATCCAGCCCGAGCTCGACGAAGGCCGCATCGGCCGGCGCCTGCGCCATGTCGAGGCCCGAGATGTCCTCGAAGAGTTCGCGCAGGCGCGCGACGAGTGCGGGCCTGCGATCGGTCGGGGCGATGTTGGCGGCGAGGGAGGCGGTCGAAGGTGTGGTCATGGGTATGTCCAGTGTCGCGGGAAGCTGAGGTGCGTGCGGGGGAGAAGACGGGGAGACGGTCGGCGCGGGGGCGTCGATCCAGAAGCGCTTGCGCTCGAAAGGATAGGTTGGCAGCCGTACGCGAAGTTTGCGTTGGCGCAAGTCGAGCGCTGACAGCTCGGGCTCGAGGCCCAGCGTCCAGAGGCGAGCCGCCGCCAGGCGCCAGCTCGTGCATTCCTGTTCGGGAAGGTCGGCGAGCAGCGACACCGCGCAGACGCCGCACTGCCGCGATGCATGCTGGCGCGCCAGGGTGGCGAGCGTGTTGCGAGGCCCGATTTCGACGAACAGGGGATGCGGCGTTTCGCCCATGGCGGACAGGAGCGCGGGCGAGAAGCGAACCGTCTCGCGCAGGTGCCGGGCCCAGTAGGCAGGGTCGGTCGCCTCGGCATCGGCGAGCAACCGGCCCGTCAGGGTCGAGAAGATGGGCGTGGTCGGCGCCGACAGCGTCACCTCGCGAACGAGCGCCTCGAAGGGGGGCACCGCGCCGTCCATCATCACGGAATGGAAGGCGTGCGAGGTCTGCAGCAATTTGGCCGCGACGCCGCCCGCTTCGAGTTGCTGGCGGAACTGTTCGATCATCGCGGCAGGCCCCGCAGCCACGCAGGCGCTTGGACCGTTCTGCGCCGCGAGCGAGAGGCCCTCGGGCAGTCTGGCCGCGAGTTCGTCCGCCGCCATCCGCACCGAGAGCATGCTGCCCTCGGGCATCGCCTGCATCAGGGCGCCGCGCCGCGCGACCAGCCGCGCCGCGTCGCGCAGGCTCATGACGCTTGCCAGCACGGCGGCGGCGAACTCGCCAACGCTGTGGCCGATCAGCGCCGCGGGCTGGATGCCCAGCGCCTGCAACTGGCGCGCGAGCGCGTATTCCAGCGCGAAGGTGGCCGGTTGGGTGACCGAGGTCGGCTTGAGGGCGCTGGCATCGTCCGAGAACATGCGCTCGCGCAGGTCGAAAGGCAGCACGCCCTCGAACGCCGCGATGCATTCGTCGAATGCGCGGCGGAATACGGCCTCGTTCGCATACAGCGCGCGGCCCATGCCGGCGTACTGCGCGCCCTGGCCGGGAAACATGAAGATCACGCGGGGGAGCCAGGCCGGGATCTCGCCCGTGACGCATGTCGAGGGATCGTCGCCGCGCAGGGCCCGCACCGCCTGTTCGACGCTTTCGGCGATCACGCTGGTGCGGTGAGCGAAGGACTTGCGGCCCACGCGCAGCGTATGCGCCACATCGGCGAGCGAGATACCGGGTTCGGCTTCGAGGTGTGCGGCCAGGCGCGACGCGGCGGCGGCGAGCGCCGCGGGCGTGCGCGCCGAAAGCCGCAGCAGCTGCGGTCCCACGCCGGCATCCGAAGGCTCAAGCAGCGGCGCCTCTTCGACGATGACATGCGCGTTCGTGCCGCCCACGCCGAAGGAACTCACACCCGCCCGCCGCGGCACTGCGTCGCGCGGCCATGGCTGCAGGCGCTCGTTGACGCGGAAGGGCGTCGAGGCGAAGTCGATCGCCGGGTTGGGTGCCCTGAAATTCACGGAAGGCGGAATCACCTGCTCGCGCAGCGCGCAGGCGGTCTTGATCAGGCCCGTCACCCCCGAAGCCGCCACCAGGTGGCCGATGTTGCTCTTGACCGACCCGATGCCGCAGAAGCCGGTGTCGGAAGTCTGCGCGGCATAGGCCTTGGTCAGTGCCGCGATCTCGATCGGGTCGCCCATCGGCGTCGCGGTGCCGTGCGTCTCGACGTACGAGATGCTTCTGGCTTCCACGCCCGCCGACGCCAGCGCCGCCGACACGACACGCGCCTGACCGTCGATGCTGGGGGCGGTGAAGCTGGCCTTGCCGCCGCCGTCGTTGTTGACGGCCGCGCCGCGCAGGACCGCGTGGATCAGATCGCCATCGGCCAGCGCCGCCGACAGGCGCTTCAACAGCACGACCGCGGCGCCGTCGCTGAAGACCGTGCCTCGGGCGTCGGCGTCGAAGGATCGCGTATGGCCGTCCGGGGACAGCATCGCCCCCTCTTGATAGAGATAGCCGCTGCGCGGCGGGCAGGTGACCGACGCCGCGCCGGCGAGCGCCATCTCGCAGTCGCCATTGCGCACCGCGGAGAAGGCTTGCGCCACGGCCACCAGCGAGGTCGAGCATCCGGTGTGCACGCTGATCGCCGGGCCGGTGAGATTCAGGCGGTGGGCCGCATGCGTCGCAATGAAATCCTTGTCGTTGCCCACGATGACCTGCAACTCGCCGATGTGTTCGACCAGGCCGGCGCGCGGCAGCAGATGGTGATGGAGATAGGTGTTGCCGTACATGCCGGCAAACACACCGACCGGACCGCTCGTGCTGTCGGGCGCATAGCCGCCGCGTTCCAGGCATTCCCAGCAGAGTTCGAGGAAGAGGCGTTGCTGGGGATCCATGATCTCCGCCTCTCTGGGACTCATGCCGAAGTGCGCCGCGTCGAACATCTCGACGTCCGCGACGACGCCGCGGGCCCGCACATAGGCCGGGTCGCTGCGCAGCGCCGCGTCGATGGACGGGTCGAGTTCCGCGTCATCGAAGAATGTGATCGACTCGCGCCCGGCAAGCAGGTTCTCCCAGAACTGCTCCACATCCGCTGCGCCGGGAAAGCGGCCCGCCATCGCAATGATCGCCACGGGCTCGCGCGCATCGCCCCGCGACGCGCCGGCCCGCTGCATGGGCGCCGGCGCGGGTTGCGGCACGCCCAGCGCCTGTGCGAGCCCGCGTGCCGTCGGATGGTCGAAGAAGTCGGTCGCGCTCAGCGGGCGAGACCCGGCGCCGCCGAGCATTTCCAGCGCGCGGATCACCGACAGCGAGCTGCCGCCGAGCTCGAAGAAATTGTCGAGCACGCCCGCGCGGTCGATGTCGAGCACCTCGGCGAACACCTGGCACACGCGTGTTTCAAGCGCCGTCGAGGGTTCCTGGAACGAGGTGGCGAGCTCGGGTCTTTGCCGCGGCGGCACCGGCAGCGCGCGGCGGTCGAGCTTGCCGTTTTCCGTGATCGGCAGCGCCGCCAGTTCGACGAAGGCGGCGGGCAGCATGAACTGTGGAAGATCCCGGGCCAGATGAGCCCGCAGCGCCGGGGCGGACATGGCGCCGGACGACGGGACCACATAGGCCACGAGGCGGGCCTCGCCGGCATCGACATCCTCGGTGCGGGCGATGACCGCGCATTCGCGCACGCCGGGATGGCGCAGCAGCAGGCTTTCGATCTCATCGGTCTCGATCCGGAATCCCCGGATCTTGACTTGATGGTCTATCCGGCCCAGGCATTCGATGTCGCCGTCAGCGGCGCGCCGACCGAGATCGCCGGATCGGTAGGCGCGAATCGTCTCCCCCGTCTCGGGGTCCGTCCAGTCGATGAAGCGTTGTGCCGTCAGTTCCGGGCGCCGCAGGTAGCCCTTGCTCACGCCGGCGCCGCTGACCACGATCTCGCCGGTCTCGCCCGTTGCCACCGGCTTCAGGTTCTCGTCGAGCAGGTCGATGCGCAAGTCCGGGATCGGGCGGCCGATCAGGCTGCCGCGATGCTGCCCGAGGTCGCGCATCGACACCGGTCGGTACGTCACGTGGACCGTCGTTTCCGTGATGCCGTACATGTTGACCAGCAGGGGCCTGGCGTCGCCGTGGCGCTCGAACCAGGGGCGCAGCGACTCGAAGGACAGCGCCTCGCCGCCGAAGATGACGTAGCGCAGGCTGAGGCCATCCGGCGGCAGGGCCGTCCCGCCATCTGCGGCGATCAGGGACCGGAAGGCCGAAGGCGTCTGGTTGAGCACGGTGACCTTCTCGCGCGCCAGGAGATCGAGGAAGTCGCTCGGAGACCGCGTGATCGCATAAGGCACGACGACCACCCGGCCGCCGTTGCTCAATGCGCCCCAGATCTCCCAGACCGAGAAGTCGAAGGCGTGCGAATGGAAGAAGGTCCAGACATCGTCCGGCCCGAAGCCGTACCACGCGTGCGTGGCATCGAAGAGCCGGGCCACGTTGCCGTGTGTCACCAGGCAACCCTTCGGCCGGCCGGTGGAACCGGAGGTATAGATCACGTAGGCCAGCGCATCCGGGTCGCAGCTTCCGACGTCGCTCTCGTCTTCCTGGGCCAGGCTCGGGTCGTCGACCAGCAACACGGGCGCATCGGCGTGCGGGATGGTGGCGGCATTGTCGGCAGTGGTCAGCACGGCGACCGGCCTGGCGTCGCCGAGCGTGAACTCGAGCCGTTCCTTCGGGTACTCGAGATCGATCGGCAGGTATGCGGCGCCGGATTTCAGGATCGCGAGCAGTCCGACCACCATGTCGATCGACCGGTCCATGCCGATGGCGACGAGCTGATCGCGCGCCGCGCCCGCGCGCTGCAGGCGCCGGGCCAACTGGTTGGCCCGCGCATTCAGTTGTCCATAGCTGAGGGATTCGTGCTTGAACCGGAGGGCCACGGCCTCGGGATGGGCGGCAGCATGTAACGCAACGCGCTGATGTACCGGTATGAAAGTCGTCACAACATAGCCCCCTCTTACCGCCGCCCTGGCCCTTATGTCACACCATGTGTGTCTGGTTGAAAAACTAATAACAAAGCAGTCATTCTGGCAGCTCAAAACCGATATTGCCTATGGAATGCAAGGATTTCCACATGTCAAAAGTAATGCAAAAGGCATACGCCTTGCGCGATTGCCGCAACATTTGACGCAATTCGTTGCGATTAGCTTGTTGACAAAAGTACTCCCACTGCCATGGACACGATTCTGCATCCGTTTTTACACTTTGAGTACAAATGTCTGACAACCAGTGTCAGGTTGGCGGCAAATTCGATAGAAAAGTTCTATTTTTGCGCCTTGCCTGCGCTCAGACCGTGGCTTCGTCCAGCGCGCCATCGTTCAAGTGCCCGCTGTCGGCCCAGCCGACCAGGGCGAAACCCTGCGGCGTCCAGAGCAGGCGGTTGATGGACGCGTTGCCAAGGTCCCAGGTGCGCGGCGCCTGCAACTCCTGGCGGGTCGCGGCCCGGTAGAGCACATCCAGCACGCCTCCGTGCGCCACCATGAGCACGAGTTCGCCGGGATGGCGCGTGGCGATGGCGGTCGCGGTGCGGGTCACCCGATCCCTGAATGCAAGCAGCGACTCACCGCCCGCGGGTGCGAATTCGGGGTCGCGGGTGCGCCAGAGCCGAGCCTGCTGCGGCAGGTTCGCATCGATCTCGGCGAAGGTGCGGCCCTCGAAATGGCCGAAGGCGCGCTCCCGCAGGCCGGGTTCGGCGATGACCTGGATGCGATGCGGCCTGGCGATTTCGAGCGAGGTGTGCCAGGCGCGGGACAGATCGCTGGCATAGATGGCCGCGATCGGCTCGTCCTCCAGCGCCTGCGCCACGCGTCCGGCCTGCCAGAGCCCGGTGGCATTGAGCGCGATGTCGAGTTGGCCCTGAATGCGCGAATCCACATTCCAGGCGGTTTCGCCGTGGCGAACGGCGATCAGTCGGGTGGCCTCCATCGCTGGGATTCTAGGGTGGGTCCCCTGCTACTTCGCGCTGGGGACCTCGATGTCGACCCGGCGCTGGCCCTCCGGCGGCGTCGGGAAGCCTGCCAGGGTGGCCTGGAACATCACCGGCAGCACGACATTGCTCTGCGTGTAGGGGCCGTCGTTGCGCGCGTGGGTCTCGTACACCACGCGGTTGGAAGGCAGTTCGCGCAGCACGATGCTGACTTCACGCGCGTACCAGGGGTCGACGGCGGGCGGGAAGGCCGGTCCGAACCAGCCCCCGCCATACCAGCCGTGGCGGCCATAGCCCCATGGGCCGCCATGGCCGGGCCCCCAGGGGCTGTCGTAGAGCCACGGGTCGGCCCAGGGTGAAAGTTCGGCGGTCACGCGCGCCCCGATCTGGGCCGTATAGCGCGGATCGGCATCGTCGCGCCGCAGCCCGACGCGCTCGAGGGCCGCGCCGGCCATCGCCTCGAGTTGCTCTTGCCGCGCCTGGCTCGCCTGCTGCGAGGGCAGCCGCTCGAAGCGGTAGGTCGCGCCGGCCGGCAAGGCGCCGATGGAGGAGAAGGTCTTCACGTCGCTGTCGACCACCCAGTGCGTCGCGCAGCCCGACAGGCCGGCCGCGACCAGAAGGGTGAAGAGCATGCGTCTCATCGGACTCTCCTTCCTGCTGCGGGCTTCGGCCCTGAAGGCCGGCCGCTCACAGCTGCACGATGCGCAGGGCCGAGGGTGTCGGATAGTCGGGCGCGTCGAAGGCCTTGTCGCCCTCGGCGTCGGCCACCCCCGTGGCCTTGAGACCCTTGAAGTCGAAGGCCGTTCCGTCCAGCAGGTGCGAGGGCACCACGTTCTGCAGCGCGCCGAACATGTTCTCTATGCGCCCCGGATGCTTGCGCTCCCATTCGCGCAGCATCTCGCCGACCTGCTTGCGCTGCAGGTTCTCCTGGCTGCCGCAGAGGGTGCACGGGATGATGGGGAATTGGCGGTGCTGCGCCCAGCGCACCAGGTCCTTCTCGGCCACATAGGCGAGCGGCCGGATCACGACGTGCTTGCCGTCGTCGCTCACCAGCTTCGGCGGCATCGACTTGAGCTTGCCCGCGAAGAACATGTTGAGGAAGAAGGTCTGCAGCATGTCGTCGCGGTGGTGCCCCAGCGCGACCTTGGTGGCGCCGAGTTCATCCGCCACCCGGTAGAGGATGCCGCGGCGCAGCCGGCTGCAAAGGCCGCAGGTGGTCTTGCCTTCGGGGATCACGCGCTTGACGATGGAGTAGGTGTCCTGCTCCTCGATATGGAAGGGCACGCCCAGGGCGCTGAGGTAGCCCGGCAGTACGTCCTCGGGGAAGCCCGGCTGCTTCTGGTCGAGGTTGACCGCGACGATGTCGAAATGGATCGGCGCGCGGGCCCGCAGCTTGAGCAGGATGTCGAGCAGCGCATAGCTGTCCTTGCCGCCCGAGACGCAGACCATGACCTTGTCGCCTTCCTCGATCATGTTGTAGTCGACGATCGCGCGGCCCACTTCGCGGCACAGGCGCTTCTCGAGCTTGTGCGTCTCGCGTTCGATCTTCAGATTGTGGGTGGACGAGGGAGTCTCGTCGATCCATACGGCGCTCATCATTTGCTCCTGAAAGCTTCGACCCCGACCGCATCGCAGTCGGGGTATACATCGGGTTTGGCGGTCGACACCCGCGCGGCGTGCACCTTCGGATGCGCGAGCAGCAGCGTGAGGATGTCGTCGCACAGCGTTTCCTGCAAGTGGACATGGCCCTTGCTCAGGCGCGTGGCGATGGTGTGGCGGATGAAGTCGTAGTCGAGCACCTCGTCGAGTTCGTCCGCCTTCGGCGTCGAGATCGCGAGCGGCACATACAGGTCGGCGTTGATGATCACGCGTTGCTCGGCACGCTTCTCGTAGGCATGCACGCCGATGTTGATCCAGACCTCGTAGTCGCGCAGGAAAACGCGCCGGCACGAGAGCAGCAGGGGGTCGAGGGCGGCAGTGGTCGTCATCCTGATAGATTTCCCGTATGAACCAGGAGCAAGGCGCGCGACGCGCCACCCCCATGACCCGGATTATCGATGCCGCGCTGCAGCGCGCCGGTGGCTGGCTGCCTTTCGACCGTTTCATGGCGCTGGCGCTCTATGCCCCGGGCCTGGGCTATTACGCCAATTCGAGCCGCAAGTTCGGGCAGATGCCCTCTTCGGGCAGCGACTTCGTGACCGCCCCCGAACTCACGCCGCTCTTCGGCCGGACCCTGGCGGTGCAGGTCGCCGAGGCGCTGTCGAAGACCGGCACGGACGAGATCTGGGAATTCGGCGCCGGCTCGGGCGCGCTGGCCTCGCAACTGCTGGATGCCCTGGGCGAGCGCATCTCGCGCTACCGCATCGTCGACCTCTCCGGCACCCTGCGGGAACGCCAGCAGCAGGCGCTGGCCGGGCACGGGTCCCGGGTCGAGTGGCTGGGCGAACTGCCCGAGACGATGCGCGGCGTGGTGGTCGGCAACGAGGTGCTCGACGCGATGCCGGTGCAGCTGCTCGCGCGCACGGGCGGCCGGTGGTTCGAGCGCGGTATCGTGGCGCGGGGCGACGGCTTCGTCTGGGAGGACCGCTCCACCGAGCTGCGCCCGCCCGTGGAAGTGGAGGGCGCGCACGACTACCTGACTGAGATCCACCCGCAGGCCGAGGCCTTCATCGCCACCCTGGCCGAACGCCTGAAGCAGGGCGCCGCCTTCTTCATCGACTACGGTTTCCCGGAAGCCGAGTATTACCACCCCCAGCGCCACATGGGTACTGTGATGTGCCACCGCGGCCACCAGGCCGATGGCGATCCGCTTTCCGACGTCGGCGCCAAGGACATCACGGCCCACGTCAACTTCACCGCCATCGCGCTTGCCGGCCAGGAGGCGGGCCTGGAAGTGCTCGGCTATGCGAGCCAGGCCAGATTCCTGCTGAATTCGGGCATCCTGCCGATGATGGAACAGTCCTCCATCTCCCAGCGCGCGCTGGCCGCGCACCTGATCCACGAGCACGAGATGGGCGAGCTGTTCAAGGTGATCGGCTTCGCGGTGGGCGAGCCGTGGGATGCCATCGGATTCACGCAAGGCGACCGTAGCCATACGCTTTGAGCGGATGGGCGAGGGAATAAGCTAGCAACCACAGTTTCTTGGCGATCGTCGCGCTCGGGCCTAAAGTGCCCTGTTCGCCGCCCGCCATTCCGGCGCCCGGCGCCACGATGGATACCTGTTCCGATGACCGCTGTTCTCCACCCTGAAGCAGGCACGCGCGACGCGCCGCCGCAAGACTTCGAAGTGCGCCGCTTCGACGCCCCGGTCGGCGCCGAGGTCGTCGGCCTCGACATCTCGAAGCCGATCAACGACGCCGATTTCGCGCGCATCCACAGCGCGCACCTCGACCACCACGTCCTGGTGTTCCGCGACCAGCGCATCACGCCCGATGCCCACATCGCGTTCAGCCGCCGCTTCGGCCCGCTGGAGATCCATGTGCTGCACCAGTTTCACCTGCAGGGCCATCCCGAGATCCTGATCGTCTCCAACATCAAGAACGACCAGGGCGAACCGATCGGCCTGGGCGATGCCGGCGTCTACTGGCACTCCGACATCTCCTACAAGCCCCGGCCGAGCCTCGGTTCGCTGCTGCACGCGCAGGAACTGCCCAGCGAGGGCGGCGACACGCTCTTCGCCGACCAGCACCTGGCATGGGAAGGCCTCGACCCGGCGCTGCGCGAGCGCATCCTGCCGCTGAAGGCCGAGCACAGCTACCTGGCCAAGTACGAGGAACTGCGCGCCCGCAACCCCTGGCGACCGAAGCTCTCGCAGGCGCAGGTCGACAAGGTCGCGCCGGCCGTGCAGCCGGTGGTGCGCACGCATCCCGAGACCGGCCGCAAGGCGCTGTTCGTCAGCGAGCATTTCACGACGCGCATCGTCGGCCTTGCGCGCGAGGAAAGCGACGCGCTCCTGGCCGAGCTGTACGCGCACAGCGTGAAGCCCGAGTATGTGTACCGCCACCGCTGGGCGCCGCACGACCTGGTTTTCTGGGACAACCGCTCGCTGATGCACCTGGCCGCGGGAACGCCCGACCACCTGCGGCGCAAGCTCTACCGCACGACGATCGAAGGCGACACGCCCGTCTGAGGCGGCGGGATCGCGCGGCGGGTCGGGTCTAATCTACTCCCCCGCCCCGCCCCGCCCCGCCCCGTCCCGCCCCGTCCCGGCCACTTCTTCGCCCCCCGCCATGACCGCCTTCCCTTCGCCCCAAGACAACCTGCGCATCGCCAACGCGCTCGCCGACGCCGCCGCCTCGCATTCGCTGCGCCTCTTCCGAACGCCGCTGGACATCATCGCCAAGGCCGATGAAAGCCCGGTCACGCAGGCCGATCGCGCCGCCGAGACGGCGATGCGGGAGATCCTCGGCGCGCAGCGGCCCGCGGACGGCATCTTCGGCGAGGAACACGGCCGCGAACGCCTGGATGCCGAGAGCGTCTGGGTGCTGGACCCGATCGACGGCACGCGCAGCTTCATCACCGGCTCGCCGCTGTGGGGCACGCTGATCGCGCTGGTGCGCGGGGGCCGCGTCGAGCTGGGCATGGTCGACATGCCCGTGCTCGGCGAGCGCTGGGTCGGTCAGGCCGGCCTCGGCGCGCGGCGCAACGGGCTGGCGGTGCGCGTGAGCGGCTGCGCGAGCGTCGCCGAGGCGCGCATCGTGACCACCTCGCCCGACATCTTCAATGCCGCCGACTGGCAGGCCTTCGATACGCTCAGCCGCCGCTGCGCGATGCGGCGCTTCGGCGGCGACTGCTACGGCTATGCGCAACTGGCCGGCGGCACCATCGACCTGGTGGTCGAGACCGGTCTGCAGCCCTACGACTACCTCGGCCCCGCCGGCCTGATCGAAGCCGCGGGCGGCATCATCAGCGACTGGCAGGGCCAGCCGCTCGGTCTCGCCTCCGACGGCCGCGTCGTCGCCGCCGCGACGCCCGAACTCCACCGGCAGGCGCTGGCGCTGCTGTCGGCCTAAACTGCACCGATGATTCGCTGGCTCATCGTCGTCGTTCTCGCGCTGCTGCTCATGAGCGGGCTGACCGGCTGGCTGCGGCGTTTCGGCTTCGGTCGCCTGCCCGGCGATTTCGAATTCCGTGCCTTCGGGCGCGAATGGCAGCTGCCGATCGCGAGCACCGTGCTGCTCAGCATGATCGCCGCGCTGATTGCACGATGGATCTGATGCGATGAGAGCCTGTGTCGATGTCGGCGGCACCAAGGTCGCCGTGAGCCTGTCCGCGGACAGCGCATCCCCGCTGATCGGCCGCCGCAGCGAGCCGACCGCCAAGACCGGCGACAACGACGCGGTCGCCGTGCAGATCCTGCGGCTCATCGACGAGATCTGCGGCGAGCAGGGCATCGACCCCGGCACGATCGACCGCGTCGGCGTGTCCTCTGCCGGCCCCTTCGAGCTGCATGACGGCATGGTCGAACTGGCCACGCCCAACATCTGCGGCGGCATCGCCGGCCCCGCGCGCGGCTTGCCCAACCAATGGATGACGGCGCGTGTCGAAGCGCCGCTGCGGCAGCGCTTCGCGAAAGTGCGGGTCGAGAACGACGCGGTCGCGGCGCTGGAGGCCGAGCGCCGCTGGGGCGCGTTGAAGGGCTTCGACCACTGCGCCTACGTCACCTGGAGCACCGGGGTGGGCGTCGGCCTGTGCGTGGACGGCCACGTGCTTCGCGGCAAGAACGGCAATGCCGGGCACGCGGGCCACAGCTTCGTGGCCGACGACGACAACCACGCGCTGTGCGGCTGCGGCAATCTGGGCGACGTCGAAGGGCTGGTCGCGGGCAACGCCATCGCGCGCCGCTTCAACCAGTCGGCGCCCGATCTGTTCGCCGCCGCCGCGCGCGGCGAGGCGCAGGCGCTCGCCACCACCGACGCGCTGTGCCGCGTGATGGGCCGCATGCTCTACAACCTGGTGGCCACGCTGGACCTGCAGCGCATCAGCCTGGGCGGCAGCGTGTTCCTGAACAACCGCGACTTCCTCTTGCCGCGCCTGCAGGCGCAGATCGACGGCAGGCTGGTGGCGCTGACGCGCGATGCCTTGCTGGTGCCGGCGGGCCTGGGCGACAAGGTGGGCGACTACGCCGCGCTGGCGCTGGTCGACTGAAGACCCGGATCAGGGTCAGCGCTTCGAGGGCCTCATCGCACGCGCATGCCGGGCGTCGCGCCGGGCCAGGGTTCGAGCACATGGATGCCGGGCTCGAGCGTAGAGTCCGCGTGGCTGGCGGCCAGCACCATGCCTTCGGAGACGCCGAACTTCATCTTGCGCGGCGCCAGGTTGGCGACCAGTACCGTGAGCTTGCCCACCAGCTGCTCGGGCTGGTAGGCCGAGGCGATGCCACTGAACACGTTGCGGTGCCGGTCCTCGCCCGCATCCAGCGTCAGGCGCAGCAGCTTGGTCGAGCCCTCGACCTTCTCGCAAGCCACGATCCGGGCGATGCGCAGGTCGATCTTCGCGAAGTCGTCGATGGAGATGGCGGGCGCGATGGCCTCGCCGCCGGGCAGGGCGGCAGCGGGCGCGGCTTGCGAACCCGCGTCGCCGGCCGGCGGCTCGACCAGGGCGTCGAGCTGCTTTTCGTCCACGCGCTGCATCAGGTGCTTGTAGTCGCTGATCACGTGGCCGGCGCCAAGCAGCCGGCCGGCATCGGCCGACAACAGCGGCGCGCTGCCCAGGAAGGCTTCGACCTGCGCCGCCAGCACCGGCAGCACCGGCTTGAGGTAGATCGTCAGCAGGCGGAAGGCTTCGATGCAGGTGGTGCAGACATCGTGCAGCCGCGCCTCCATGCCCTCCTTCCTGGCGAGTTCCCAGGGCTTGTTCTGGTCGACGTACTCGTTGACCTTGTCGGCCAGCAGCATGATCTCGCGCAGGGCCCGCGCGTAGTCGCGTCCGTCGTAGAGCGCCTGCAGCGAGGCGGAAGCGGCCTGCAGGATCGCGAGCAGGGCCGCCCCATCGGCCGTCACGGTGCCCAGCTTGCCGCCGAAGCGCTTGGCGATGAAGCCGGCCGAGCGGCTTGCGATGTTGATGTACTTGCCGATCAGGTCGGCGTTGACGCGCGCCATGAAGTCCTCGGCCGTGAAGTCGACGTCCTCCACCTTGGCGTTGAGCTTGGCGGCGATGTAGTAGCGCAGCCATTCGGGATTCATGCCGATCGAGAGGTACTTCAGGGGGTCGATGCCGGTGCCGCGGCTCTTGCTCATCTTCTCGCCCGACACCGTGATGAAACCGTGCACATTGACCTGACTGGGCGTCTTGCGGCCGCTGAACTGCAGCATCGCGGGCCAGAACAGCGTGTGGAAGTAGACGATGTCCTTGCCGATGAAGTGCACCTGCTCGACCGCCGGGTCGGCCACGAATTCATCGAAGCTCTGGGTCGTGCGCGAGGGCGCGTGCCAATGCTGCGCGGCCTGGCCCTTGTCGAAGTGGTTCTTCAGGCTGGCGAGGTAGCCCACCGGGGCGTCCAGCCACACGTAGAAGTACTTGCCCGGCGCGTCGGGGATCTCGATGCCGAAGTAGGGCGCCTCGCGCGAGATGTCCCAGTCGGCCATGCCTGCCTCGAACCACTCGCTGGCCTTCTTCGCCATCTCGGGCTGCAGCTTGCCGTCCTGCGTCCAGCTCTTGAGGAAGGCGACGACCTTCGGGTCGGACAGCCTGAAGAAGAAGTGCTCCGAACTGCGCAGCTCGGGCGTGGCGCCCGTGAGCGTGGAATAGGGGTTGATCAGCTCGGTCGGCGCGTAGACGCTGCTGCACACCTCGCACGCGTCGCCATACTGGTCCTTCGAGTGGCACACCGGGCATTCGCCCTTGATGTAGCGGTCGGGCAGGAACATGCCCTTGACCGGGTCGTAGAACTGCTCGATGGTGCGCGTGGCGATCATGCCGCCCGCCTTGAGCTGCCTGTAGATGCCCTGCGCAAGCTCGGTGTTCTCGGCGCTGTCGGTCGAGTGCCAGTTGTCGAATCGGATATGGAAGCCGTCGAGGTATTCCTTGCGGCCGGCGGCAATCTCGCCGACGAATTGCTGAGGCGTCTTTCCGGCCTTCTCGGCCGCGATCATGATCGGCGCGCCATGCGCGTCGTCGGCGCCGACGAAATGCACCATGTGGCCCTGCATGCGCTGGAACCGCACCCAGATGTCGGCCTGGATGTATTCCATGATGTGGCCGACGTGGAACTTGCCGTTGGCGTAGGGCAGGGCGGTGGTGACAAAGAGTTTGCGCTGGGTCATCGCGGGGGCGCTTTCGGGGAGGGGATCTGTCTGGAGCGGATGGCGGCCGGCCGTCGGGCCGGCGGAAGGAGCAGCATTTTAGGTGGCGGGGCTATAGTGCTGCCCAGAACCGCCGCACACCGTGATTACCGAATACGAAATCACTCTCGCGCAAGTCTCCGACGCCCAGGCGATCGCGGAGCTGTCGCGGGACGCCATCGAATACGGCCTCTCCTGGAACTGGACGTACCGTCGCGTGATGCGCTGCATCCGGGACGCGTCGACCAACGTGGTGGTGATCCGCCGGGGCGGTGAACTCCTGGGCTTTGCCATCATGCGCTACGGCGACGACGATGCCCACATCCCCTTGTTCGCGGTCCGGGTGACGCAGCGGCGCAGTGGCCTGGGTTCGGCCCTGCTGGCCTGGCTCGAGGCGACGGCGGGGGTCGCCGGCATTCGCTCCATCCGGCTGGAGGCGCGTGCGGGCAACCACGCCGCGAAGTCCTTCTATGCGCGGCGCGGCTTCGTGGAGTCGGGGTCGAGCCCGGGGTACTACGAAGGCGTCGAAGACGCGGTCCGCATGATCAAGACGCTGGGGCCCGAGGCTTGAGCGTGGCCTCCCACCCGAAGAAGGCGCACACCGCGTCCCGTTGCGCAAGCGTATCGGCCCGCCCCAGTTCCATCAGCTCCCGCGTGAAGCCCGACTCGAACAGCAGATAGCTCGCGAAAGCCGCGCCCTTGACGTTGGCGGTGGCGCTCGCCTCCGGGCCGACGAACAGACGGCGCACCGCGCCAGGCAGTGCGGCGATGTGGCGCGCCGCGATGGCGTCGATCCGCTCCGAGGGCGAAATCACCAGCAGCTCCATGGGGCGCAACGCGTTGGACGGCAGGGAGTCCGGCGGGATCAGCGACAGCGTCTGGTTGATGCGCCGCAGGCGCTCGATGTCGACCGCCAGCGAGTCCAGGAAGATGCTCGACAGCGCATGGCCCGCGATCTGCGCCATCGACGGGTAGCCGGTCAGCGCGTTGGGCGCCAGCGCTTCGCGCGGCTCGTGCATGCGCCCGGCGCCGATGGCGAGGATGCGCTGGGCGCCCAGGTGGATGGCGGCGGCCATCGGCGCCGACTGGCGCATCGAGCCGTCGCCGAAATACTCCGTATGGCCCTGCATCGGGAGCGCCATCGCCGGGAAGATGAAAGGGATCGCCGACGAGGCCATCAGGTGCTCGTGCGTGATGCGGTCGCGCACCGACAGCCGTTGCGAGCGCACCCACGGCTGCATTGGTTTCTCGGACTCGAAGAAGGTCACGTGCTCGCCCGAGCTGTAGCTCGAAGCAGTGACGGCAAGGCCCTCCAGATGGCCCGCTTGCATCAGCGCCGGCACGCGTTCGAGCGGCACCATGCGCGCCAGAAGCTCGGCCAGCGGCGTGTTGTCGAGCAGCGAGCGCGGCTTGATGCGCAGCCACCTGGTGATGAGCTGCCCCGCGCCCAGCAGCACGCGCCAGCGCGCGGGGGCGTCCAGCACCGAGAGCGAATCGACGCGGTACACCTGCTCGGCCCGGAAGTCGCGCCACACCTGCGCGATGCGCCGCACGGCGCTGTCGAAGTCGTCGGCGCCGCAGGCCAGCGCGGCCGCGTTGATCGCGCCGGCCGAGGTGCCGGTGATGATGGGAAAGGGATTCCTCAGCGCCTGTGCGCCAGCCTCGCGGCGCACGTCGGCGATCGCTTCGAGCACGCCGACCTGGTAGGCCGCGCGCGCGCCGCCGCCAGTCAGCACAAGGCCGGAGGTGCGTGTGGGCTGCGGAGTCGGGGCGGGCTGTGCGGATGGCATGAAGGCCGCACAGCGTACCTCAGCTTTCGCCGGCTCCCGGCGCCGCCAGTGCCTGCTCCACCGCCGTGCGCGTCAGTGTCGGCGCAAAGCACTCGATGAAGGCATGCACATAGCCGCGCAGGTAGTTGCCGCGCCGCACCGCGAGCTTGGTGAGATTGATCCCGAAGAGCTCGCCCGCGTCCAGTGCGCGCAATTGCGTGTCGCGCTCGGCCTCGTAGGCGATGCCGGCGACGATGCCCACGCCCATGCCCAGCTGCACGTAGGTCTTGATGACGTCGGCGTCCATGGCGGTGAGCACGATGTTCGGGTTGAAGCCGTGCTGCTCGAAGCTCTTGTCGATCCGGGTGCGGCCGGTGAATCCGGTGTCGTAGGTGATGAGCGGATGGCGCGTGAGCGCCTCCAGGGTGAGTGGTTCGTCGAGCAGGGCGTGTCCTGGCGGCACGATGACCGAATGCGTCCATCGATAGCAGGGCAGTGCCAGCAGTTGCGGGTAGTCGCCGAGCGCCTCGGTCGCGATGCCCACATCGACCTCGCCGCTCATCAGCATCTGCGCGACCTGTTTGGGCGAGCCATGGTGCAGGTGCAGCTTCACGTTGGGAAACTGCGCGCGAAACTCCTGCACCGCCATGGGCAACGCGTAGCGCGCCTGCGAGTGGGTCGCGGCGACCGAGAGCAGGCCGACCTGCCGGGCCACGAACTCCTGGCCCGCATGCCGCAGGTTGGTGCTCTCCATCAGCATGCGCTCGATGATGGGCAGCACGTGGCCACCGGGCTCGGTCAGTCCCGTGAGGCGCTTGCCGGCGCGCACGAACAGCTCGATGCCCAGCTCGTCTTCAAGCTCGCGGATCTGCCGGCTCACGCCGGGCTGGGAGGTGTGAAGCACATGGGCGACTTCGGTCAGGTTGAAGCCGCAACGAACGGCCTCGCGCACCGAGCGCAATTGTTGGAAATTCATGATGCGGGAACGGGGAACGGCGCCCATGAGGGCCTGCCGGGCCATTGTCCGCAGCGGCAACGGATCGGGGAACGACCGTTTTGTTGATTCCAAATAGGGAAATCATCTTTGGCCCCTTCACAGCAGGCGGTCGGCCAGCAGGGTCCTCGCCCGGTCGTTGTTGTCCGCGGCGATGGCGACGACGCATCGGCCCGCGCTTCGGCTGATGGTCTGCACCATGCGGATGTCGAGCGCGCCATCCGCCAGTTGCCGCGTGATCCGGGCCAGGGACCCGGCCGCGTCTTCCACCTCGAAGATGACGACGTCATCGGAGACGGCCTGCAGGCCGGCGCCGGTCAGGACGCCCAGGGCCACGGGCAGGTTGTCGACGTCCACCTGGAGCACGGCCGTGTGGCCCACCACGCGGCCGTTCATGGTCTCGATGTTGATCCGGTGATTCGCCAGCAGCTCCGCGACTTCCGCGATCAGGCCGCTGCGGTCCTCCGTCACGACGGTGATCCGGCTCATGCCGGTGCTCCCTCTGTCGAGAGCGTTCCGCAGGAGGGCGCGGCGTCGGTGTGTCGTTCGTAGTCCTCGACCAGGTCGCTGACCAGGGCGTCGATCTGTTCCCGGGTGACATTCGGCATCACAATCAGGTGCGAGATGCCCTGCGTCGCGAGCTGCCAGCGGGTTCTCAGGGTGTCGCTGACCTTGGGAAATACCACCGTGAGGGCGTTCGGATTCCGCCAGGCCGCGATGCCGGCATCGCGCATCCGGGCTTCGGCGTAGGCCGTCATGGCCAGCGCGCTTTCCGCGCGCCGCCGCAGTCCCGCGACGCCCAGCGACTTCAGGCGGTGCCACAGCAACAGCGGCGTGAGTCCGTTGCGCGAGCCGTTGACGGTCGTATCGAGCGAGCCGATGTAGCCGATGGAACGGGCAATGCGTTCGACGTGGCCATTGCGCGCCAGCACGATCCCGCAAGGGATGGGACAGCCGAGGAACTTGTGGCCGCTGATCGAGATGGAGTCGGCGCCGTCCGCGAAGTCGAAAGGCGGCCGGGGATCGAGAAAGGCCGAGTAGCCGCCGGAGAGTGCGCCGTCGCAATGGATGTAGCGTTCGCGGATGGCCAGGTCGTCAAGGATGGCCCGCATCGCGCGGATGTCGTCGCGCGCCTCGGACATCGTGGTCCCGATGTTGGCGAAGAGGATGGCCGGCTTGTCGCGGTTGACGCGCAGGCTCTCGCGCAGGTCCAGGTAGTCGATCTCGCCGTGCTTCTGGCTGCGCACGGTGATCGATCGCAGGCCGAGCAGGTGGATGTTCTTGGGGACCGAGTAGTGGGTGTCCTCGGAGCAGTAGACGATGCCCTTCGGCAGCAGTTCGCGCGCCAGATAGAGCCCGTACAGGTTGCCTTCCGTGCCGCCGTTGGTCACGTAGCCCCAGGTGCCGTCGGTCGGTGCTCGAAGGAGTTCGGCCATGAACTGCACGACTTCGCATTCCAGCTGGCGGGTGCCGACCCGGAAGGTCGACTCCACGAAGGGGTCGCCAAGGTTGTTGAGCGGAAGGTCGAGAAAGTGCTTGAGCGGGGCCGCATCGAAGTCCTTGGAGATGGGGTAGCCAAGGAAGCGGGTGGTGGCCTCGTCCAGTTCCCGGTAGAGGGCATCGAGTCGGGCCGCGTCGGTGGAAGACAGCATGAGGAGTCGCGCAAGGTTGGGAGGCCGCGAGTCTCCCATCGGCGCGCCGGCGTCGCAGCTACCAATTTTGGTAGTGCCGGCATGGCGGGGCATTGCCGGCCCATCCTGATCGATTCCCGCTAGTCGAGTAGCTCGGGCTCGGCTTCGACCAGGCCTTCGTAGAGGCTCTCGAAGGCATGCAGGGCGCCTTCGGGTCCACCGATCTGGCTGTGCGTGTGGCGCGCCGTGGCTTCGTCGATGGGCTGCGGCTTGCCCGCCGCCTCGGCGAGCAGTTGCGTATGGCAGGCGTTGTCGAGGGCGATGTACCACCAAGCCGCGGCCTCGACCGTGGGGCCGGCGCTCAGGATGCCGTGGTTCCTTAGGATGGCGCCCTTGCGCCCGCCCAGCGCCCTCGCGATGCGCAGGCCTTCGCTCGCCTCGACCACCATGCCGGTGAAGTCGTCGAAGAGCGCATGGTCCTCGTGGAAGACGCAGCTGTCCTGCGTAAGCGCATCCAGCTTGCGGCCGAGCGTCGACCAGGCCTTGCCGTAGGTCGAGTGCGTATGCGCGGCCGCGACGATCCCGGGGTTGTGTTCGTGGATCGCGGCATGGATGGCGAAGGCCGCCTTGTTGAGCGGGCGCTCGCCGATGACGGTCTCGCCCTTGGCGTTGACCAGCAGCAGATCCGACACTTTGATGCGCGAGAAGTGCACGCCCAGCGGATTGACCCAGAAGTGGTCGCCCAGCTCCGGGTCGCGTGCCGTGATGTGGCCCGCAAGCCCCTGCGCGAAGCCAAAGCGCGCGAAGAGGCGGAAGGCGCCGGCCAGGCGTTCCTGCCGATGCCGGCGCTCGGCCTCGACGCTCGCGCGCCGCGCCGGCGGGTCGAACCAGTACTTCTGCCGCGGCTGCGCGTGGAGGGCGAGCCCGTTGGCCGGCCGGGCGGCTTCGATGTCGACGACGGCGCTCATGGTCAGGCCGCCTTGCGTCGCGCGGCAAGGCGCCGCGCCACCAGTTCGCGCGTGCGCGGGATGAGTTCGCGGCCATAGTCGGTGGCGTCCTCCAGCGGATCGAAGCCGCGGATCAGGAAGGTGGTGACGCCGAGGTCGTAGTAGTCGAGGAGGGCATCGGCCACCTGCTCGGGCGTGCCGACGAGCGCGGTGCTGTTCGAGCGGCCGCCGATCTCCTGCGCGACGGCGGTCCACAGGCGCTTGTCGACCCGCGAGCCTTGTTCGGCGGCCGCCAGCAGCCGCCTCGCGCCCTCGCTCTGTTGCGGGCCGCCCCGGCCGAAGCCCTGCACCACGCGCAGGCGCCGGGTCTCGCTCAGGATGTTGTCGGCACGCTCCCAGGCCTTCTCCTCGGTCTCGGCCAGGATCGGGCGGAACGAGACCGAAAAGCGCAGACCGCGGCCATGCCTGGCGGCCTCGGCGCGAACGCGGCCTGTGAGTTCGCTCGCCTGCGCCAGCGATTCGCCCCACAGCGCGTACACGTCGGCATGCTTGCCCGCGACGGGGATCGCGGCCTCCGAGGCGCCGCCGAAGTACACCGGCACGTGCGGCCTGCCGTTCTGGGTCTGCACCGGCTTCACTTCGGAATATGCGTCCTTGTAGCGGTAGTGCGCGCCCTCGTGGTCGAAGGGCGTGTCGGCGGTCCACACCTTGCGCAGGACTTCGAGGTATTCGTCGGTGCGCGCATAGCGCTGGTCGTGGTCGAGCCAGTCGCCGTCGCGCTTCTGCTCGTCGTCGGAGCCGCCCGAGATGTAGTGCACGGCGAGCCGCCCGCCGCTGAACTGGTCGAGCGAGGCGAATTGCCGCGCCGCCAGCGTGGGCGCGACGAAGCCGGGCCGGTGCGCCAGCATGAAGTGGATGCGCTCGGTGACCGAGGCGGCGTAGGCCACCGTCAGCGTGGCGTCGGGGCCGGTCGAATGGTGCGGCACCAGGATGCGGTCGAAGCCGGCCTGCTCATGCGCCTGCGCGAAGGCGCGCACGTAGTCGCGGTCGATTGCCGGATCGCGCGCGGGATGGATTTCCGAGACCTTCCGGGTCTGGATCATGCCGATGAATTCGATGTCGCTCATGGGTTTGTCCTTGCTGTGAAGAATGGAAAGGGAAGAGGAGTTCAGGCCGGATTGCCGGCGCCCTGCAGCGCGCCGCCGAAGCTGCGATCCCACAGCGGCGCCACGTCCGCGGGACCGTCGAGCACGCCGAGCTTCAGGAAGGTGTCGGCCACTTCCTGGTGGCTGCGCACCGCCGCGCTGGTGACGGGGCCGAGGGCGTAGTCGTTGCTGCGCCCGTTGAAGAGCTCGATCAGGTCGCCCACCGGCACCCTCGTCTCGGCCGACTGGGCGCGGGCGTAGTCGAGATAGTTGGCGTTCGCCCATGCATAGGCGCGCTGCAGGCGCCGCAGGAAGTCGGTGATCGCGGCATGGCGCGGCGGGTCGTTCACCGCGCGCGGATTGGCATAGACCGGGAAGTTGCCCGAGAGGTAGCCCTTGCCGGTCTTGATGATCCGGGCGCCGTACTGCGTGCGCGCAAGCTGCCCGTTGTAGCCGTAGATGGCCCAGGCATCGAGGTCGCCGCGCGCGAAGGCCGAGAGACCGTCGGCCGGTGTCAGGTGGGTGGCCTGGATGTCGCTGAAGGACAGGCCGGCCTCGGCGAGCTGCTTGCTCAGGTAGTAGTGCGCGGTGGTGGCGCGCACGTAGCCCACCCGTCTGCCCTTGAAGTCGGCGATGGTCCGGATGGCCGCGTCCTTGCGCGCAAGGGTGGCCTGGTTGTTGAGGTCTTCATGGATCACCGCGATCAGGCGCACCGCGGCCTTCTGACGCGCCGCGAAGGCCGCCGGTATCTCGCTGCCGGAACCGATGTCGAGGGCGTCGCCGTTGATGGCTTCGATGTGCAGCACGCCGTTGTTCAGTTCGCGCCAGTCGATCCTGTAGGGCGTCCTGCCCTCGCCCGCCGCTTCGATCAACGGCCGCCACAGGCCCTTGTAGGTGCCCACGCGCAGCGTCAGGCCGGAAAGATCGGCGCCTGCCCCGGGTGTGGCGGCCCTGGCGCGGGGCGTCAGCAGGCCGGCGGCGCCGAAGGCCGCGGTGGCGCCCGCTGCCCGCAGCCAGCGGCGGCGCGACCCGTTCGCCAGATCGACTGGCGGGTGATGAAGTGTCATGACTTTCGCGGTCCTCGTGGTCATTGATGAGGCGTGACCGTAATTCCTCGGCGTGCGAAAACGAACGCAGAAAAACGAGCTTGGATATGCGGCTTGCGTCGTTTTCGCCGTGCGATGCAGGCGCTAAGGTTCGCCCCCATGAGTTCCCAAGCCCTGCGCCGCCTGCCACCGGCCGTCTCCCCCGCCTCGGATGCCGGTCTGCTGGCCCGTCTGTCCGGCCTCTTCGCGCAGACCGCCGCCGATTACGATCGAAGCGGCGCCTTTCCGCGCCAGAACTTCGAAGCGCTGCACGCGCATGGGTTGGTCGGCCTCGTCGCGCCGCGCGGCCATGGCGGCGGCGGCGCCTCGCTCGACGCGGCGCGCCGCGTGCTCGCTGCCGTGGCCTACGACGAGCCTGCGACCGCGCTGATCCTCGCCATGACCTGGCTGCAGCACCAGTCGATCGGACGCGGCGACAACCGCTGGCCCGCCCACCTGCGCGAGCGCGTGCTGCGCGATGCCGTGCGCGAGGGCGCGCTGATCAACGCGTTGCGCGTGGAGCCGGCGCTCGGCTCGCCGTCGCGCGGCGGCCTGCCGGCCACGGTCGCACGGCGCGAAGGCGCGAACTGGCGGATCAGCGGCCACAAGCTCTACACCACCGGCATCGAAGGGCTGACGTGGCTGGCCGTGTGGGGCCGCACGGACGAGCCCGCGCCGCGCGTCGGCTTCTTCCTGGTGCCGCGTAGCGCGCCGGGGATTCGCGTCATCGCGAGCTGGGACCACCTGGGCCTGCGCGCCTCGGGCAGCCACGAGGTGCTCCTCGATGAAGTCATCGTGCCGCGCGACCACGCGGTCGACTTGCGCGCGCCGGCCGATTGGGCACCCGGCGCGGGAAGCCAGGCCGATGTGGATGCGCACGCGACGCAGCAGGCCTGGATGGTGGTGCTGCTCGGCACGCTCTACGACGCCGTGGCGCGCGCCGCCCGCGACTGGCTGGTCGAGTTCCTGAACCGGCGCGCGCCGAGCGGGCTGGGTGCGCCGCTGGCCAGCCTGCCGCGCGTGCAGGAAGCGGTGGGCGAGATCGAGGCGCTGCTGAGCGGCAACTGCGTGCTCCTCGCGCATGGGGCAGCGGAAGTCGACGAGGGGCGCGCCCCCGCTGCAACGCGCAGCGGACTGTTGAAATACACGGTCACGAACCACGCGATCCGCGCCGTCGGACTCGCGCTGCAACTCAGCGGCAACCACGGGCTCACCCGCCAGAATCCGCTGGAGCGTCATTACCGCGACGTGCTGTGCGGCCGCATCCACACGCCGCAGAACGATGCCGTCCTGGTGGCGGCCGGCAAGGCTGCGCTGGGGGGCGCCCCATGAATCGCGGCGGGCGACGCTGCAGATGCGGGCTGGCCAAGCGGTGAACGCCACGGCCTGCCTTGCGCGGCGGCGCGATTTCGTGATCGATTTCGCCCGCCTGCTCGACGAACGGCCGGAGGAGCCGCGCGTCGTTTCGCAGGGCGGCGCGCTGCTGCGCCGGCTGGTCGCGCGTGACGACTGGCTGCCCGATGCATGGGCGCGGCCTGATGCCGGGCGCTACCAGCAGTTCCTGCTGCATGCCGACCCGGCCGGGCGCTTTTCGGTCGTGAGCTTCGTCTGGGGTCCCGGCCAGGCCACGCCGGTGCACGACCACACCGTGTGGGGGCTGATCGGGATGCTGCGCGGCGCCGAGTACAGCCAGCGCTACCGGGAGCAAGACGGCGCCCTGCGTCGCGCGGGCCCGCCGACGCGGCTCGACCCGGGCAATGTCGAAGCCGTCTCGCCCACCATCGGCGACGTGCATCGCGTGCGCAACGCCTTCGACGACCGCGTGTCGATCAGCATCCACGTCTACGGCGCCGACATCGGCACCGTGCGGCGCCATACTTACCCGGCCGGCGGCGGGCGCAAGCCCTTCGTCTCGGGCTACTCCGACGCGCCATTGCCCCCTCTTGGGGATCGATCCTGCCAACTTCGAGATTCATGACTTCCGTACTCGCAGAACCCCGCGCCGACGCCAAGGCACTTTCATCCGCCGCCGTGCGCGAGTGCCTGCTCGCGAAGGAGGAGATCGCGCTGATCGACGTGCGCGAGGAAGACCCGTTCGCGCAGGCCCATCCGCTGTGGGCCGCCAACCTGCCGCTCTCGCGGCTCGAACTCGATGCCTGGCGCCGCATCCCGCGCAGGGACACGCTGATCGTGCTCTATGGCGAGCACGAAGGCGCCGACCTCGCGCCGCTGGCGGCCGGGCGGCTCGCCGCACTCGGCTACACGCGCGTGCACCTGCTCCAGGGCGGGCTCGACGGCTGGCGCGCCGCCGGCGGCGAGCTGTTTCGCGACGTGAATGTTCCCAGCAAGTCCTTCGGCGAACTGGTCGAGCACGAGCGTCACACGCCTTCGCTGTCGGCCCGGGAGCTCAAGGCCTTGATCGACGCGCGCGCCGACGTGGTCGTGCTCGACGCGCGCCGCTTCGACGAATTCCAGACCATGAGCATCCCCACCGCGACCAGCACGCCGGGCGCCGAGCTGGTGCTGCGCGTGCGCGAGCTCGCGCCCGATCCGGCGACGCGGGTGGTCGTCAATTGCGCCGGCCGAACGCGCAGCATCATCGGCACGCAGTCGCTGGTGAACGCGGGCATTCCCAATCCGGTCGCGGCACTGCGCAACGGCACTATCGGCTGGAAGCTCGCGGGGCAGGTGCTCGAGCACGGCGCCGCGCGACGCGCCCCGGTGGCGAGCGAGGCGAATCGCGCGGCCGCCGAAGCCGGCGCGCGCGCCGTGGCGTTGCGCGCGGGGGTGCGCTGGGTCGGCCTCGGCGCGCTCGCCTCGCTCGAGGCGCCGGGCCGCACGCTCTACCGCTTCGATGTGCGCACGCCCGAGGAATACGAGGCGGGGCATTTGCCCGGCTTCGCGAACGCGCCCGGCGGCCAGCTGGTGCAGGAGACCGACCACCACGCGCCGGTGCGCGGCGCGCGCATCGTGCTGGCCGACGACGATGGCGTGCGCGCGCCGATGACCGCGTCCTGGCTCGCGCAGATGGGTTGGGATGTTCATGTGCTCGACGCGCATCCCGCGTCGGCGCGCCATGCGCGCGGCGCGGCGCCGGCCGGGCAGCCCGCCGCGCCGCCGGTGGCCGAGCTCGCGCCGGCCGCGCTGCTGGCGCTGCTGGGCGAAGCGCCGACGGAGGTCGCGGTGATCGACGTCACGGCCAGCGCAAGGCATGCGAAGGGCCACGTCCCCGGCGCCTGGTTCGCGGTCCGTGCGCAGCTGGCGCGGGCGCTGGATGTCATTCCCGCCGCGCGCCGCTATGTGCTCACCTGCGGCAGCGACACCCTCGCGCGCTTTGCCGCGAGCGACCTGCGCGCGCTGCTGGATGCCCGGGGAAGCGATGCGCGGGTGGCCGTTCTCAAGGGCGGCAACGAGGCCTGGTTCGCCGCCGGATTGCCGGCCGAAGCGGGGCTGCCGCGCGCGGCGACGCCACCCACCGACCGATACCGCCGGCCTTACGAGGGCACCGACGCGACGCCGCAGGCGATGCAGGCCTACCTCGACTGGGAGTTCGGCCTCGTCGCCCAGCTCGCGGCCGATGGCACGCACGGCTTTCGCGTGGTCTGAGGGGTCAAGTTCGGGGCCGGCGGTGATTCCCCGGTCCCGCACTAGACTATCTGCCATTCAGGAGTTCCATCAATGGCAGTTACGCAAGAGGCGCTCGCGGAGGCGCTCAAGGCCGTCCTCGATCCCAATACCGGCAAGGATTTCGTCAGCACCAAGGCGCTGAAGCACCTGCAGATCAGCGAGGGGGATGTCTCCTTTGAGATCGAGCTGGGCTATCCGGCCAGGAGCCAGATGCCGGCGATGCGCAAGGCGCTGGTCGCCGCCGCCAGGACGGTGGCCGGCGTGGAGAACGTCTCGGTCAACATCGTCACCAAGGTGGTCAGCCATGCCGTGCAGCGCGGCGTGCAACTGATGCCCAACGTCAAGAACATCATCGCGGTGGCCTCCGGCAAGGGCGGCGTGGGCAAGAGCACCACCGCGGCCAACCTCGCGCTGGCGCTCGCGGCCGAGGGCGCCGCGGTCGGCCTGCTCGATGCCGACATCTACGGCCCGAGCCAGCCCATGATGCTGGGCATCGACCGCCGCCCCGAAAGCGAGGACGGCAAGACCATGGAGCCGCTGGAGAACTACGGGGTGCAGGTGATGTCGATCGGTTTCCTGGTCGACCAGGACGAGGCCATGATCTGGCGCGGCCCGATGGCCACGCAGGCGCTGGAGCAGCTGCTGCGCCAGACCAACTGGAAGGAGCTCGACTACCTGATCGTCGACATGCCGCCCGGCACCGGCGACATCCAGCTGACGCTTTCGCAGCGTGTGCCGATGACCGGCGCGGTGATCGTCACCACGCCGCAGGACATCGCGCTGCTGGATGCGAAGAAGGGCATCAAGATGTTCGAGAAAGTCGGTGTGCCGATCCTCGGCATCGTCGAGAACATGGCGGTGCACGTGTGCTCGAACTGCGGGCACGTCGAGCACATCTTCGGCGCCGAGGGCGGAAAGAAGATGGCCGAGCAGTACAAGATGGACTATCTCGGCGCGCTGCCGCTGGACATCAACATCCGCCTGCAGGCCGACAGCGGCAAGCCGACGGTGGTGGCCGACCCCGACGGCGAGGTGGCGGGCATCTACAAGGCGGTCGCGCGCCGCGTCGCGGTGGGCATCGCCGAGAAGGCGAAGGACTTCTCGGCGAAGTTTCCGACCATCACCGTAAGTAAGACGACATGAGCTCACCGCCAGGCTTCGTGTCGCCTCGCCTTCCCGTCACCGGGGGCAACACCGGCGACCCGGCAAAGCCGGTTCCGCGGTGTTCCTGGAATGAGGATCGGGATGAGGGTGGGGGCGATGCTGCTTTCTAGCGGCGGGTGGGCATGAACCTGCTTGCCTCCATGCGCTACCTCGTGGCGCTGAGCGAGCATCGGCATTTCGGCCGCGCGGCGCAGGCCTGTCACATCACGCAGCCGGCACTGTCGAACGCGCTGAGGGCGCTGGAAGACGAGTTCGGGGTGGTCATCGTGAAGCGTGGCCGCGCCTATGTGGGACTGACGCACGAGGGAGACCGGGTGCTCGCCACGGCGCAGCGCATGCTGCGCGACAACGAGGTGCTGCAGCAGGAACTGCGCAGCGAGGAGGGCAGCCCGCGCGGCAACCTGCGCATGGCGGCGGTGCCCACCGCGGTGCCGATGCTGGCGCGCTTCGCGGCCATGCTGCAGCAACGGCACCCCGGCATCGTCCCGGCCGTGCTGTCGATGAGTTCGCAGCAACTCGAAACCGGCCTGGAAAACCTCTCGCTCGACCTCGCGCTCGGCTACACAGAGCG
The DNA here is from genome assembly GCF_056398605.1 of Variovorax sp. 01T432. Lineage (NCBI taxonomy): Bacteria > Pseudomonadati > Pseudomonadota > Betaproteobacteria > Burkholderiales > Comamonadaceae > Variovorax > Variovorax sp. 01T432. The sequence goes on along the minus strand of NZ_JBFTPS010000012.1, from coordinate 15,319 downwards.
CATGGATCTGCCAGGCGTCAAGCTCACCGCCTGGCCACAGAGCATCGAACACTACTTCCTGCTGCGGCGCGCGGCGCAGCCGGGCGCCGATGTGCTGAAGATCGGCACGCCCATGCGCTGGGCCGATGCGGCGCGCCATCCCCTGTGCCTGCTGACGGCGGAAATGCACAACCGCTCCATCATCGACCAGGCCTTCCGCGAGGCCGGCGCCAGCGTGACGCCGGCCATCGAGACGAACTCGGTGCTGACACTCGTGCTCAGCGTGGTGGCCGGCGAGGTCTGCAGCGTGCTGCCGGGCGCCATGGTCGCGGCGGTCAGAAGCCAGCGCGAGCTCGAAGCCCTGCCGCTGGTGTCGCCCGAGGTCAGGACGCCGATCGGCTTCATGACACAGGCCGGCGTGCGCCCCTCTCGCGCCCTCGCCGCGGCGCTGGACCTGCTGCAGACGCCCGAGTGGCTCGCACAGATCGAGCAACACAGCGGTGCGCTCGCGGCTTAGGCCGATGTGAGGCCCTTTGGCTTCATTTAACAATTGAATCGGTCGATGTGCCGATGCAATTTGACGTTTGTAACAGCCACACAGACACTCCGCGAGCCCCGAAGGGGCCATCCCGACAAAAAAGCAAACCGGAGACAACAAACATGGCAGGTTCAACGGCTGGCGTCCTCGACGGGGACAGCAACATTGGCGGGGCAGGGTCGCGGCCCGGCTTTCTCGACAAGGAACGCATCATCGCGGGCCCGGCTTTCAACCGCTGGCTCGTGCCACCGGCGGCGCTCGCGATCCATCTGTGCATCGGCATGGCCTATGGCTTCTCGGTCTTCTGGCTGCCCTTGTCGAAGATGCTGGCCGTCGGCGGCACCGGCGCGCAGGCCTGCGCCAAGGACATGAGTTTCATCGCCGAGCTGTTCGCCACCGGCTGCGACTGGCGCATCGCGACGCTGGGCTGGATGTACACGCTCTTCTTCGTGTTCCTCGGCTGTTCCGCCGCGCTGTGGGGCGGCTGGCTCGAACGGGCGGGTCCGCGCAAGGCCGGCGTGGTGTCGGCGGCGTGCTGGTGCGGCGGCATGCTGCTGTCGGCGGTGGGCATCCACCTGCACCAGTTCTGGCTGATGATCATCGGCTCGGGCGTGATCGGCGGCATCGGGCTCGGCCTGGGCTACATCTCGCCGGTCAGCACGCTGATCAAGTGGTTCCCCGACCGCCGCGGCATGGCGACCGGCATGGCCATCATGGGCTTCGGCGGCGGCGCGATGATCGGCTCGCCGCTGGCCGTGGCCCTGATGAAGAGCTTCTCCAGCCCCACCGACGTGGGCGTGACGGGGACCTTCGTCGTGATGGCGCTGGTCTACTTCGTCTTCATGATGGCCGGCGCGCTCGGCTATCGCGTGCCGGCGACCGGCTGGAAGCCCAAGGGCTGGACGCCGCCGGCGGCGCAGACCGGGAACGCCATGATCACGCAGCGCCACGTGCACGTGAAGAAGGTATGGGGCATCCCGCAGTTCTGGCTGGTGTGGCTGGTGCTGACCATGAACGTCAGCGCAGGCATCGGCGTGATCGGCATGTCCTCGCCCATGCTGCAGGAGGTGTTCGGCGGCGCGCTGATCGGCCTGCCGAAGAAGTTCGGCGAGCTCGACAAGACGCAGCTCGCGGCCATCGCCGCGGTGGCGGGCGGCTTCACGGCGCTGCTGTCGCTCTTCAACATCGGCGGGCGCTTCTTCTGGGCCAGCCTGTCGGACAAGCTGGGCCGCAAGCTGACCTATACCGTGTTCTTCCTCCTGGGCGGCGTGCTGTACTTCAGCATTCCGGGCTCGGCCGCCGCGGGCAGCAAGCTGCTGTTCGTGGGCGCGGCCTGCATCATCGTGTCGATGTACGGCGGCGGCTTCGCGACGGTGCCGGCCTACCTGGCCGATCTTTTCGGCACGCAGTTCGTGGGCGCCATCCATGGCCGACTGCTCACGGCCTGGGCCACGGCCGGTATTCTCGGCCCGGTGGTGGTGAACTACATGCGCGAATACCAGCTGGGGCTTGGCATTCCCCGCGAGCAGGTCTACAACCAGACCATGTACATCCTGGTCGGGATGCTGGTGATCGGCCTCATCGCGAACCTGCTCGTGCGCCCGGTGGCGGACAAGCACTTCATGAGCGAGCAGGAACTCGCCGTCGAGATGAAGCTCGCACACGAGAAGGCCGTGGCGGCGGAGGTCGGCGCAGGTGCCGGGGGCGGCGRCAGCGGTGCGGTCAGCCCGGCGATCGTCTGGCTGGCCTGGGCGGCGGTCGGCATTCCCCTCGCTTGGGGCGTCTACCAGACACTGGTGAGCGCGGCGAAGTTCTTCAGTTGACGCGGCGGCGCGTCGCGCATGGGGACCGCGGCCAGGAGGCCGCATCCCCGGGTGTTCGGTATATCAAGATTCGAGAAGCAAGGCCAAGGCAGTGAACAGCGACCCAGGCATCATGGAAAAAACCCAGGCGGTGCCCATCGCCACGGTCGACGAATTGCGAGAGCGCATCCGCCGCAAGAGCAAGCTCAAGGGTCGCCAGCCCGAGGAGGCAGCCCTGCTGGAAGTGCGCGCACTCATCGGCGCGCGGCCGCCGGAGGGCCATCGGCGCGACCTGCTCATCGAGCATCTGCATCTCGTCAACGACGCGCACGGCTGCCTGCGCGACCGCCACCTGGTCGCGCTGGCGCGCGAGATGAACATCCCGATGGCCGAGGTCTACGAGGTCGCGACCTTCTATCACCATTTCGAAGTGGTGCGCGGCGACGAACAGGCGCCGGGCCTCACCGTGCGCGTGTGCGACAGCCTGGCTTGCGCGCTGGCCGGCGCGGGCGAGCTGATGGCGCGGCTGCCGGCGCTGCTCGGCGCGGCCGGGCGCGACGACGTGCGCGTGATCGCGGCGCCTTGCATCGGGCGCTGCGAGCAGGCGCCTGCCGTGGCGGTGGGGCAGCGTGCGGTGCCGCTGGCCGATGCCGACGCGGTGCTGCGCATGCTCGACGCGAAGCCGGCCGCCGCGCCCGCGACGATCAACTTCGAGCCCTCGGAATTCGCTCAGAAGAGCGTTTCGCCCGCGCCTGGCGCGCTGGAGGAAACCCCGGCCTTCACCGACTACGCCACGTACCGCGCGCACGGCGGCTATGCGCTCGCCGCGGCGCTGGTCAACGGCGAGGGCGACGCCGAAGCCATCATTCAGGCGATGGAAGACTCCGGCCTGCGCGGCCTCGGCGGCGCGGGCTTTCCGGCCGGACGCAAGTGGCGCATCGTGCGCGACCAGCCGGCGCCCAGGCTCATGGCCGTGAACATCGACGAGGGCGAGCCCGGCACCTTCAAGGACCGGACCTACCTCGAACGCGATCCGCATCGCTTCCTCGAAGGGGTGCTGGTGGCGGCGCAGGTCGTCGGCATCGAGGCCTGCTACATCTACCTGCGCGACGAGTACCACGACTGCCGCGCGCTGCTGTCGGCCGAGCTCGCCAAGCTGCGGGCGGACCCGCCCTGCGAGCTGCCGCTGATCGAGTTGCGACGCGGCGCCGGCGCCTACATCTGCGGCGAGGAGTCCGCGATGATCGAGAGCATCGAAGGCAAGCGCGGCGAACCGCGCATGCGCCCGCCCTACATCGCGCAGGTCGGCCTCTTCGGGCGGCCGACGCTGGAGCACAACTTCGAGACCCTGTACTGGGTGCGCGACATCGTCGAGAAAGGCCCGCAATGGTTCAGCGGCTTCGGCCGCCATGGGCGCAAGGGCCTGCGCTCGTTCAGCGTCAGCGGCCGGGTCAAGCAACCGGGCGTGAAGCTGGCGCCCGCGGGCATCACGGTGCAGGAACTGATCGACGAATACTGCGGCGGCATGCAGGACGGACATGCGCTGCATGCCTACCTTCCCGGCGGCGCGTCCGGAGGCATTCTTCCCGCGAGCATGAACGACATCCCGCTCGATTTCGACACGCTTCAGCCCTACGGCTGTTTCATCGGCTCCGCCGCCGTGATGGTGCTGAGCCAGCACGACCGCGCGCGCGACGCGGCGCTCAACGTGATGCGCTTCTTCGCGCACGAGAGCTGCGGCCAGTGCACGCCATGCCGCGTGGGCACGGGCAAGGCGGCGGCGCTGATGCAGGCGCCGGTGTGGGACAACGAGACGCTCGAGGATCTCGCGCAGGTGATGGGCGACGCATCGATCTGCGGCCTCGGCCAGGCCGCCCCGAACCCGATCCGCAGCATCCAGACCTACTTCGGCGAGGAAATCCGATGAACGCGCCGACCCAGCTTGCCGAACTGATACCGCCGACGATCGAGCTCACGCTCGACGGCCGCACGATCCATGCCTTCGAGGGCGAGACTCTTCTCAAGGCCGCACAGCGCCATGGCGTCGACATTCCCCATCTCTGCTATTCGGACGGCCTGCGCCCCGATGGCAACTGCCGGGCATGCGTGGTGGAGGTGAAGGGCGAGCGCACGCTGGCGCCCAGTTGCTGCCGCGCGGCGAGCGCCGGGATGGAAGTACAGGCCCGAAGCGAGCGGGCGCTCAAGAGCCAGAAGATGGTGGTGGAGATGCTGCTGTCGGACATGCCCGAGCGCGGCTACAAGTGGAACGACGCAGCGGCGGCGGCGGCATCCGCTGGTCCGCTTCCGCGGGCAGAGAACGCGCAAGCGGTCGGCCAGCACGGCGAGCTCAGCGACTGGGCCACGCGCCTGGATGTCCAGGTCCGCCCCTCGCTCAAGGCCCTGCGCCGCGAGCAGCCGAAGGCCGACATCTCGCACCCCGCGATGGCCGTCAATCTCGACGCCTGCATCCAGTGCAACCGCTGCGTGCGCGCCTGCCGCGAAGAGCAGGTCAACGACGTCATCGGCTATGCGATGCGCGGGGAGCATTCGAAGATCGTCTTCGATCTCGACGACCCGATGGGCGACAGCAGCTGCGTGGCCTGCGGCGAATGCGTGCAGGCCTGCCCGACCGGCGCCCTCAGCCCCAAGAGCCAGATCGGCTCGCAGCAGGTCGACCGCAAGGTCGATTCAGTGTGCCCCTTCTGCGGCGTCGGCTGCCTCATCACCTACAACGTGAAGGACGAGAAGATCGTCAGCGTCGACGGCCGCGACGGCCCGGCCAACCACAGCCGCCTGTGCGTGAAGGGGCGCTTCGGTTTCGACTACGCGCACCATCCCCAGCGGCTCACCGGGCCGCTCATCCGCAAGCCCGGCGTGCCCAAGGACCTGGGCGATGCGCCGCGGCCCGGCGACTGGAGCGGCACCTTCCGCGAGGCGACCTGGGAAGAAGCGCTCGCGCTCGCGGCCGGAAAGCTCAAGAGCCTGCGCGACACGCATGGCAAGAAGGCGCTGGCCGGCTTCGGCTCCGCCAAGGGCAGCAACGAGGAGGCCTACCTGTTCCAGAAGCTGGTGCGCACCGGCTTCGGCAGCAACAACGTCGACCACTGCACGCGCCTGTGCCACGCCTCCAGCGTGGCGGCGCTGCTCGAAGGCGTGGGCTCCGGCGCGGTGAGCAACCAGGTCAACGACGTCGAACATGCCGAGCTGATCTTCGTCATCGGCTCCAACCCGACCACCAACCATCCGGTGGCCGCGACCTGGATGAAGAACGCCGCCAGGCGCGGCGCGAAGATCGTGCTGGCGGACCCGCGCGTGACGGACCTCGGCCGGCATGCCTGGCGCACGCTGCAGTTCAAGGCCGACACCGACGTGGCCATGCTCAACGCGCTGATCCACGCCGTGATCGACGAGGGCCTGGTGAACGAGGAATTCATCCGCACCCGCGCCAGCAACTACGAGGCGCTGCGCGAGAACGTGAAGGGCTACAGCCCCGAGGCGATGGCGCCCATCTGCGGCGTGCCGGCGCAGACGCTGCGCGAAGTCGCCAGGGCCTTCGCCACCGCCAAGGGCGCGATGGTGCTGTGGGGCATGGGCATCAGCCAGCATGTGCACGGCACCGACAACGCGCGCTGCCTGATCGCGCTGGTCACGGTCACCGGACAGATCGGCAAGCCGGGCTCGGGCCTGCATCCGCTGCGCGGCCAGAACAACGTGCAGGGCGCGAGCGACGCGGGGCTGATCCCGATGATGTTCCCCAACTACCAGCGCGTCGACAACGCGGGCGCGCACGCCTGGTTCGAGGATTTCTGGGGCATGGCGCTGGACGCGGAGCCCGGCTACACGGTGGTCGAGATCATGCACAAGGCGCTGGCGCCGGAGGAGGACCCGCACAAGATCCGCGGCATGTACATCATGGGCGAGAACCCCGCCATGAGCGACCCGGACCTGAACCATGCCCGCCATGCGCTCGCGAGCCTGGAGCACCTGGTCGTGCAGGACATCTTCATGACCGAGACCGCGTGGCTCGCCGACGTGGTGCTGCCGGCCTCGGCCTGGCCCGAGAAGACCGGGACCGTGAGCAACACCGACCGCATGGTGCAACTCGGCAAGCGGGCGCTGAATCCGCCCGGCGACGCGAAGCCCGACCTCTGGATCATCCAGCAGATCGCCCGGCGCATGGGCCTGTCGTGGAACTACGAAGGCGAGGAGTGCGGCGTGGCCGCGGTCTACGAGGAAATGCGTCAGGCCATGCACGCGGCCATCAGCGGCATCACCTGGGAGCGGCTGCAGCGCGAGTCGAGCGTGACCTATCCGTGCCTGAGCGCGGACGATCCCGGGCAGCCGACGGTCTTCATCGACAGTTTCCCCACCCCCGACGGCCGCGTGACGCTGGTGCCCGCCGACATCATCCCGGCCGACGAACGCCCGGATGCGGACTATCCCTTCGTGCTGATCACGGGCCGGCAGCTCGAGCATTGGCACACCGGCAGCATGACGCGCCGCGCCAGCGTGCTCGATGCGCTCGAGCCGATGGCGACCGCGTCGATGAGCCAGGCCAGCCTGGAGTCGCTGGGACTGCAGGCCGGCGATGTGATCACGATCCGCTCGCGCCGCGGCGAGGTCGCGATCCACGTGCGGCGCGACGACGGCACGCCGGTCGGCGCGGTGTTCGTGCCCTTCGCGTACTACGAAGCCGCCGCGAACCTGATGACCAACGCGGCGCTCGACCCGTTCGGCAAGATTCCGGAGTTCAAGTACTGCGCGGTGCGCGTGCTGCGCGGCGGCACGCCCGTGGCGGCCGCGGGCTACGGCACGGGCGCCACTGTCGCGCTCCATTGAGCGAGGCGGGCGGTGGCCCGCCTTCGGCTGACAAAGTTTTGCAGCCGGTCCGGCCCGTTGTTACAAATTTGGCCGAGGGAAGGGGCAGGAAGTGTCATTTCCGGCCACCAGGGCAGAGGGCGCGCGGTGGTATGTGACTTGCTGACCTGAGGCAGCGGTGGTTCCGCGCCCTGGGCGCGGACCTTCGCACGCCCTGCTCCGGCCCCGCCGCCGGGGTCCGGGACATGTCCCACCCGTTTGATCACTGAGCCGATGAATCCCCCATTCGAATCCGATCCGTGGCGGCGGCGCGAGCTTCTCGCGCTGACCCTGTCGTCCCTTGCGGCCCTGGGCCTGTCGGCATGTGGTGGAGGCGGTGGCGGCGCGGGCGGTGCGGCCCCCGGCGGGGCGGGGTCCGCCCCGGCGCCGGCTCCTTCGACCGGCGGCTCCGCGGGCGATCTTGCGTCGAGCCCGCCTGCGCCGCCCCCCGGCGCCCCCAAGAGCGCCAAGCGCGGCGTCGCCTACGACCTGGCCGCCGGCGACGACCTGGCCGCGCTCGCGCCCGGCGTGAGCTGGTGGTACGACTGGGGCCTGCGCCCCAATGGCGCGGTGCCGGCGGACTACCGCGCGCGCTACCGGATGGACTACTACCCGATGCTGTGGAACGGCAGCTTCGATGTGAACGAGGGGAGCGCCTTCCTCATGGCGCATCCCGAGATCAGGCACCTGCTGCTGCTCAACGAGCCCAATCTCACCGACCAGGCCAACCTCACGCCCTCGCAGGCCGCGCAGCTGTGGCCGCGCTACGAGGCCGTCGCCGCCAGTACCGGCGTGAAGCTGGTCGGACCGGCAATCACGTGGGGGACCATGCCCGGCTTCGCCGACCCGGTCGCGTGGCTCGATGCCTTCCTCGCGGCTTACAAGGGGGCCAACGGCAACCGCGATCCGCAGATCGACTACCTGGCCTTCCACTGGTACGACTACGGCCCGGCGGGGCAGCTCGACCGCCTGACGAAATACGGCAAGCCCTTCTGGGTGACCGAGTTCGCGAACTGGCACGGCCAGAACGATGGCGCCCAGATCGACACGCTCGCCAAACAGAAGGCGCAGATGACCGACATGGTCGCGACCTGCGAGTCGCGCGCCGACGTGTTCCGCTATGCCTGGTTCACCGGCCGATGGAGCGCGGACACCCACTTCACCAGCCTGCTCGCGGGCACGGGAAACCTGACTGAATTGGGTCAACTCTACGTTTCCCTGCCCTTCGGTGCGGCCGCCGTGTAAGTGTTACTACGCACCCTGTTTGCTTAAAAAACAGGCAGCACGAAAGGCATGAATCCGGCCCGTTTTCAGAGGAGGTACGTGTAAGTCCGTACAGTACTAGTCAGCCAGAAGTCAGGTGCCAACGACGACCCTCGACGCTCATCAAAAGAGGGTCGAGACAATGCGAATCAAGAGTCAGGCTGACTTCTACTCGGGAGTCATGTTCACCGTGGTGGGGGGCGCTTTCGGCATCGGCGCCACCACCTACAACATCGGGGACGGCGCCCGCATGGGCCCCGGTTACTTCCCCCTCATGCTGGGTATCCTCCTGGCGCTCCTGGGTGCGTTGATCATGTTCCAGTCGCTGGTCGTGGAGACGGAGGACGGCGGCAAGATCGGCAAGTGGGCATGGAGGCCCCTGTTCTTCGTCATCGCGGCCAATCTGGCTTTCGGCGTGCTTCTGGGCGGGCTGCCGAGCATCGGCCTGCCGGCGATGGGCATGATCATGGCGATCTACGCGCTGACCATCATTTCCAGCCTGGCGGGCACGCAGTTCAAGCTGCGCGACGTGCTGGTGCTGTCGACCATCCTGGCTGCTGGCAGCTACGTGGCATTCATCTGGGCGCTCAAGTTGCAGATCCAGGTCTGGCCCACTTTCATTTCGGGCTGAGGAGACTTCCATGGATCTGATTCATAACCTGTCGATCGGCTTCGGCGTCGCGTTCACCTTCACGAACCTGCTGTACTGCCTGGTCGGCTGCATCCTGGGCACGCTCATCGGCGTGCTGCCGGGCATCGGCCCCGTCGCCACCATCGCGATGCTGCTGCCCGCCACCTATGCGCTGCCGCCCGTGTCGGCGCTGATCATGCTGGCCGGGATCTACTACGGCGCGCAGTACGGCGGCTCCACCACCGCCATCCTGGTCAACCTGCCCGGCGAGTCGTCCTCGGTCGTGACCTGCATCGACGGCTACCAGATGGCGCGGCAGGGGCGGGCGGGTCCCGCGCTGGCGGCGGCCGGCCTGGGCTCCTTCTTCGCGGGCTGTGTCGGCACGCTCATCCTGGCCGCCTTCGCGCCGCCGCTGACCGAGCTGGCCTTCAAGTTCGGCCCGGCCGAGTACTTCTCGCTGATGGTGCTGGGCCTGATCGGCGCCGTGGTGCTGGCCTCGGGCTCGCTTCTCAAGGCGGTCGCGATGATCGTGCTGGGCCTGCTGCTGGGCATCGTCGGCACCGACGTCAACTCGGGCGTCGCGCGCTTCAGCTTCGACATCCCGGAACTGACCGACGGCATCGGCTTCGTGGTGATCGCCATGGGCGTGTTCGGCTACGGCGAGATCATCGGCAACCTCTCGCAGCCCGATGACGAGCGCGAGGTGTTCACTTCCAAAGTCAAGGGCCTGTGGCCGACCAAGGACGACTTCAAGCGCATGACGCCGGCGGTGCTGCGCGGCACGGCGCTCGGCTCGGCCCTGGGCATCCTGCCCGGCGGCGGTGCGCTGCTGGCGGCCTTCGCGGCCTACGCCCTCGAGAAGAAGATCAAGATGCGCCCGGGCGAAGTGCCCTTCGGCAAGGGCAACATCCGCGGCGTCGCCTCGCCGGAATCGGCCAACAACGCCGGCGCCCAGACCTCCTTCATCCCGCTGCTCACGCTGGGCATTCCGCCCAACGCCGTGATGGCGCTGATGGTGGGCGCAATGACGATCCACAACATCCAGCCCGGTCCCCAGGTGATGACCAGCAATCCCGAACTCTTCTGGGGCCTGATCGCCTCGATGTGGATCGGCAATGCGATGCTCATCATCCTGAACCTGCCACTGATCGGCATGTGGATCAAGCTGCTGACGGTGCCCTACAAGTTCCTCTTCCCGGCCATCGTGCTGTTCTGCGCCATCGGCGTCTACTCGACCAACAACAACACCTTCGACGTGTGGATGGTCGGCCTCTTCGGCTTCATCGGCTACCTGTTCCTCAAGCTGAAGACCGAGCCCGCCCCGCTGCTGCTCGGCTTCATCCTCGGGCCGATGATGGAAGAGAACCTGCGCCGCGCGCTGCTGCTCTCGCGCGGCACCTGGAGCGTGTTCGTCACGCGGCCGCTGTCGGCCGGGCTGCTGGTGGCCGCGCTGCTGCTGCTGGGCATCGTGCTGCTGCCATCGATCAAGGCCAAGCGCGAAGAGGCTTTCGTGGAAGAGTGACCCGTATTGGCGTCAAAATGAAAGCCGCCTTGGGGCGGCTTTCTCATTGCCGGTGTAGAAACGCCTAACTTTTTTCGGGTTGTACCTATGCGAATCCTTCTGGTCGAAGACGATGCCGTTCTGCGCGACGTGATGTTGCGCAGCCTGGCGGATGCGGGCAACCGCGTCGACCTGGCGTCGAATGTCGAGGATGCCGACTACCTCTGGCGCGTCCAGCCCTTCGATGCGGTCCTGCTCGACCTCAACCTGCCGGCTACCGCCAGCCCGACCAGCGGTCTGGCGAGCGGACTCACGGTGCTGCGTCATGCCCGCGCGCGCGGCGACCGCACGCCCGTGCTGGTGCTGACGGCGCGCAACCGGACCGACGAACGCATCGCCGGCCTCGACGCCGGCGCCGACGACTACCTGGGCAAGCCCTTCGACCTGGCCGAGGTCGAGGCCCGCCTGCGCGCCCTGGTGCGGCGAGCCCAGGGGACGGAAGACATCGCCTCCATCGCCCAGTTGAAGCTCGACCGCAAGGCGCGCCGCTTCGCCGTGGACGGCGCGCCGCTCGATCTGCCCGCGCGCGAATTCGAAGTGCTCTGGGAACTGATGAGCCCGCCGGGGCGCACCGTCAGCAAGCGGGAACTGTCGGACAAGCTGTCGACCTTCGACGAGTCCCTCGGCGACAACGCGCTCGAAGCCTTCATCTCGCGCCTGCGCAAGAAGCTCGCCGGCAGCGGCGCGGGCATTCGCACGCTGCGCGGCATCGGCTATCTGCTGGAAGCCGAGGTGTGAGTTCCGAGGCGCGTCGCGCCGCGGCGCAGACGCCATCGTTGACGGCGCGCGTGCTGCGCAGCGTGCTGCTGCCGCTGGCCCTGACCTGGCTCCTGGGGACCGCCATCGCCCTGGCGGTCGCCAACCACTTCACCGAGCAGGCCTTCGACCATGCCATGCTCGACGATGCCTTTTCCGTGTCGGCCAACATCCTGGCCGGCGAGCGCGGCGTCGAGCTGCTGCTGTCGCCGCACGAAGTCACGACCGTGCTGTTCGACCAGTCCGAGGCGGTCTACTTCGCGGTGCTGCGGCCCGACGGCTCGCTCATCGCCGGCGAGCCCGGCCTGGACGCGCCGCTGCCGCAGGGCGCAGTGAGCCATCGATTTTCCGACATCGTCTTCCGGAACCAGCCGCTGCGCGCGGTGACGCTGGTGCAGAAGACGCCGGGCGCCTACCGCGTCGTGATCGCGCAGACCACGCGTGCGCGCAACGCCGTGGTCGAGCGCCTGCTGGTCTACTCCATCGCGCCGCAGCTCGTGCTGCTCGCGCTCCTCGCTGCCTGGCTATGGTGGGGTGTCCGGCGCGAGCTGCATCCGCTGGGCGGCATGCAGCAGGCCCTGGACCGGCGCGATGCCAATGACCTGGCGCCGCTCGTGGTGGCGCGCACGTCCCGGGAACTGGAGGGCCTGGGCGATGCGGTGAATTCGCTGCTCGAGCGCCTCGGCCACAGCGTGCGCGCCCAACGCGAATTCGCGGGCAACGTGGCGCACGAGTTGCGCACGCCGCTGGCGGGCATTCGCGCGCTCGCCGACTACGGGCTGGCCCAGAAGACGCCTGACATCTGGCGCGAGCAACTCGAGCGCATCGCCGCCAGCCAGGCGCGGGCAAGCCACCTGGTCGACCAGCTGCTCGGCCTGGCCCTTGCCGACGAGACCGGCTTCAAGCGCGAGCCGCTGCGGCTCGACGAGGTGGCGCAGCAGGCGGTACTGCGCCACCTCGCGGCGGCCGATGCGCGGGGCGTGGACCTGGGCGCCAGCGGCCTCGACGAAGCCGTGACCGTGGAGGCCAACGCCGCGCTGGTCGAAGGCATCGTCGACAACCTCATCGACAACGCGCTGCGCTACGGCGGCCGAACCATCACGATCGAACTCTCCGGCCGCACGCTCGGCGTGGCCGACGACGGACCCGGCATTCCGTCGGACGTCCAGCACGACCTGCTGCAGCGCTGGACCCAGGGCCCGGCGGGCCAGAAGCTGGGCCAGGGCGCCGGCCTCGGGCTGGCTATCGTGGCGCGCTACGCGAAGCTGCTCGGCGCCGAACTGCGCTTCTCCAAGGCTTCGCCCGCGGGCGGACTGCGCGTCAGCGTCACCTTCGCGCAGGGCTGACGCGGCCCTCGCCATCGCTGGTTTCGCGGAGCTACGGCTTAAGTCGTATAGACCTGCGGATTTCAAAGTAATACAAAAGTTGTCTCATTCAGTCAGCGCGGGGAGTTGCCGTGCCACGGTCGGAAAGAGGCGAACTCGTCAGGCTGCACCGCGAAGTCGTGCGCAGCCGCCTGAAGGCCAACGCGATGCGCGAGGACATGATCCAGGCGCTGGGGGACTGGCTTTGTGGCAGCGGCCTGCCGCCGCCCCTCGACGAACTCAAGGCGCTGGCGGCGCTGTGCCAGGCGCAGGAAGCGGCGGAGGCCCGCTATGGGCGCTATGTCGCCGCGCTGTCGGAAGAGGTGGTGGCGCGCGCCCAGCGGGCCGGAAGTTGAGGGGGCGGTTACTCGCTCTACGGCCCGTTCGCTCGCAGCAATCCGTGGAAGCCTGGGGGAGAGACAGCCGGCAGGTCCAACTCGACCCATGCCGGCGCATGGTCACTCGCGCCCGGCCGGCCCCGCACCTCGCGGTCCACATTGGCGTCGACCAGGAAGGGCGCGAGTTCGGCGTTGAGCAGCAGGTGGTCGATGCGCAGGCCGGCGTTGCGTGGCCAGTGATTGCGCCAGTAGTCCCAGTAGGTGTAGATGCGCTCGCCGGGGTGGCGGGCGCGCAGGGCGTCGGTCCAGCCCTGGGCCAGCAGTTTCTCGAATGCGGCGCGGCTCTCGGGTTGCAGCAGGGCGTCCTTGCGCCACGAGCTCGGGTCGTAGATGTCGGCGTCGGTGGGCACGACGTTGAAGTCACCGGCCAGCACCGCCGGCTGGCCGCAGTCGTACAGCGTGCGCGCGTGGGTAGCGAGCTGCTCGAACCATCGCAGCTTGTAGTCGAACTTCGGCCCCGGCTGGGGATTGCCGTTGGGCAGGTAGAGGCAGCCGACGATGACGCCGTCGACCACGGCCTCGAGGTAGCGGCTTTGCGAATCGTCGGGGTCGCCGGGCAGGCCGCGGCCCGTCTCGATGGGCTCCTTGCCGCGCGCGAGGATGGCGACGCCGTTCCAGGACTGCTGCCCATGGACCAGCGCGCCATAGCCCGCTTCGCGGATTGCCGCGGCGGGAAAGCGCTGGTCGGGCGACTTCAGCTCCTGCAGGCAGGCAACGTCCGGCTTCGACTCGTCGAGCCATTCCAGCAGGCGCGCCAGGCGGCCATTGACGCCGTTGACGTTGAAGCTCGCGATCTTCATGGTGCTTTCACTGCGCTGTGCAGTCCGGACTCTAATCGGAGATGCCCTACATGCGCCGTCAGGACCGGACGACGCGCGCCCCAGCGCCGAACGTGACCATGAAGCCTTGATCAACTGAATGCCAAGGAGAAACCCATGGGAACCATGAGCAATGACGATGTGGTCGACGTGCTGGGCGACCTGCTGGAAACGGCGCGCGATGGCGAATACGGCTTTCGCGTTTGTGCCGAAGAGGTCGATTCGCCCACGCTGCGGCAGGTCTTCAACGACCGCTCGGCGCAGTGCCGCGTGGCGGCCGACGAACTGAGCGAACTGATCATGCGCTACGGCGGCTCCGCCGACCATGGCGGCACCGCCGCGGGCGCGCTGCATCGCGGCTGGGTTCATGTGAAGGGCGCGGTCGGCGCGAACAGCGAAGAATCGATGCTCAACGAATGCGAACGCGGCGAAGATGCGGCGGTGGCGCGCTACCGCAAGGCACTGAAGGAAGAGGGCCTGCCCACCGATGCGCGCAGCCTGATCGAACGCCAGGCGCTGGGTGCGCAGCGCAACCACGACCAGATCAAGATGCTGCGCGACGAAGCGCGCGCACGCCACTGAGGCGCGTCGAAGCGGCCCGACTCGGCATCGAGGGCCGCCTTCGGGCGGCCTTTTTCCTTTCCGGTCCCCTGGCCGCTGGCGGATGCCAAAACTTACCGCTTTGTTGTCCTGGCGGCGAAGTGGGCCCGAATAAGCCTTCTGTTTCTGATTTGGAAGAAGTGGGGCGGCACCTAAGCTCTCTACCCAAGACAAACCAATCTCAGGAACTGGAATGCCCAGACTCATCATCCTTGCCCGCAACAACAGCGTCAGGCAGGTCAATATCGAAGGCGCGATCACGACCATCGGGCGCTCCGGCAGCAACCGGGTGTGCATCGACAGCGAGCGGGTCAGCCGCCACCATGCCGCCATTCAGTGGCTGGGCGACCGCTTCATGCTCACGGACATGGGCAGCCGCAATGGCACCTATGTCAACAACGAGAAGATCTTCAGCCACCCGCTGGACAACGGCGATGCGATCACCGTCGGCGATTGCAAGTTGCGCTTTCTGCACAGCAGCCGGGTCGTCCCCGTGGGCGAGGCCCTGCGCCTGCTGACCCTGCCGGACGATCTGCCCCAGTTCGATTCGATGCCTGCGCCCTACAGCGTCAAGCGGCTGGTCGAGAACCTGCCCTTCTTCCGCTAGCCCGAAGTTCCTCCAATCGCCGAGCGAGTTTGTCTTTGCACGACAAGCACTTGGCGTGAGTTTGGGGTTCCGGTTTCTGTCTACAGACGGATCTGCTGGAGCAGATCGAGCGCGCGTTGTTGTTTCGCGTTGGGCGTAGTGAGGA